>JAEUQP010000305.1 GCA_016789645.1 Acidobacteriota bacterium
TGGAAAAAGGCGACCACAAGCACGGCTATTTCATCGAACCGACGATCTTCACGGACGTTGCGCCGGGAATGCGAATCGCGCAGGAAGAAATTTTCGGCCCTGTGGTTAGCATTCTTCCCTGCCGCAACCTGGACGAAGCCATCGAGATCGGCAACGGTGTCAAATACGGATTGTCGTCTTCGATTTATACTCAGGACGTGAACCAGGCTTTCACGGCAATGGAACGAATGTATACCGGCATCTTTTACGTCAACTCGGCGACCATCGGCGCTGAAGTCCACTTGCCATTCGGCGGAACCAAAGCCACAGGCAACGGCCACCGCGAAGGCGCAATGATCTCGTCGCTGGATATTTTCTCCGAATGGAAAGCCATTTACGTGGATTACAGCGGCAGATTGCAGAAAGCGCAGATTGACAACTAAGGACACCGACCGATCAAGAAAGGAATCTTCAATGGCAGCAAAATGTCCCGTTACTCGTCAGGAATTCCGCGAAGGCGCTCAACCGGTCAAGGTTGAAATCAACGGCATTCCGATGATGGCCGAAGTCAAAGAATTTTCGACCGGCTCGCTGGGCTGGTATTTGAATGGCAAAACCATGATTGATGTCGGCGGCAAACAGGTCAGCGTTCAAATCGGAATGAACCTGACCATCGTCGGCAGCAAGGAGTTGCCAAAAGACGAATAGCCGAATCACCACACCACAGGAGGCGAACCATGTCTACGGGCTGGAAAATCGGGTTGACAATCATCGCAGCGTTTCTGCTGGTCATGATGCTGGGCGCTGGAGCCTGCTTTTATTACTTTTCGCAGCTTGGCAATCAGGTCAAAGAAGATCAACGGGCAGCGGAACGTTTAGGCGAAACCGCAGACGAAGCCGCCTGTTTACAGGAAGCAATGACTCGCGCTGAAGGCAAAAACGCGATTTCAGGCACAGCTTCGGCGACGGTGTTTCTCGCCACCTGTTTACAAAAAAGCAGGCCGAGCCGGGGATTCTGTGACGGAGTCCCGGACCGAAACGACCGCGAAGGAGTTCGAATCTGGGTGGAATCCAAGTGCAAGGAATTGGGGAAAGGCAGCGGAATCACCTGCGGCGCGATGATGAGCGCGGTGGTGAGTCACTGCCAGAATCGCGGCAGTGATCCTGCCCCTTCGCCCACGGCCAAACCTGAGGAATCAACGAATAAGGAGAGGAAAAAATGATTATCGGATTGCCAAAAGAAATTAAAGACAACGAAAGCCGCGTCGGATTGACTCCGGCGGGCGTCAAAACCCTAAGCGATTTTGGGCACACCGTGTTGGTGGAAACCAGCGCCGGAATTGGCAGCGGAATCAGCGACGATGAATTTCGCGCGGCTGGCGGTCAGATCGTCGAAACCGCTGACGAAGTCTGGCAACGCGGCGACATGGTCGTCAAAGTCAAAGAGCCGGTCGGTCCCGAATACCAGCGCATGCGCGAAGGTCAGTTGCTGTTCACATACTTGCACCTCGCTCCCGATCCGAAACTGACGCAAGCCATGTTGGACAGCAAAATCACAGGCGTCGCCTATGAAACCATCACCAATGACGACGGCCATTTGCCTTTGTTGACCCCGATGTCGGAAGTCGCCGGTCGCATGGCGGTGCAAGTCGGCGCGCATTACCTGCAAAAACCCGAAGGCGGTCGCGGCGTGTTGATGGGTGGAGTTCCCGGCGTGCTGCCCGCGAAAACCGTTATCATCGGTGGCGGAGTCGTTGGCATCAATTCCATCAAAATGGCTGTCGGTTTGGGCGCCAACGTTACGGTGCTGGATAAAAACCTGGAACGGTTGCGCTATCTGGACGACATCTTCGGCGCACAAATCAAAACGCTGATGTCGAACGATTACAACGTGCAGGAATCCATCGCCAATGCTGATCTGGTCATTGGCGCGGTGCTGATTCCCGGGGCGGCGGCTCCGCATCTGGTCAAAAAAGCGATGCTCAAAACCATGCACAAAGGCGCGGTGATCGTGGACGTAGCCGTTGACCAGGGCGGTTGCATTGAAACCACGCACCCGACCACGCACAGCAATCCGACGTATTACGTGGACGATGTGCTGCATTATTGTGTCGCCAACATGCCCGGAGCCGTGCCACGCACTTCGACCTTTGCGCTGACAAATGCGACCTTGCCGTTTGCCGTCAAGCTGGCCAACAAAGGTTTCAAGGACGCCATCGCCAAGGACAAGCATCTGAAAGCAGGCGTGAACACTTACGCCGGTCACATCACGTATGAAGCAGTGGCTGAGTCACAGAACTTGCCTTACAAATCGCTCGACGAACTTCTTTAATGGCCAAAGGAATCAAAATCATCGAAGTCGAACCGGATTCGCTCGCGGCGGAGCTTGAACTTGCCGCGGGCGATCGTGTTTGGACGATTAACGGCAAACGAGTCCGCGACGCGCTGGATTTCAAATTCCTGACCGCAGGCGAAGAAGAATTGACCGTCGAAGTCATCAAAGCCGATGGCGAAGAATGGCAATTGGAAGTCGAAAAGGACAACAGCGAGGCTTGGGGAATTGATTTCGAGCCAATGACTCCGCGCCAATGCGGCAATGATTGCGTGTTCTGTTTCATTCAGCAAAACCCCGAAGGTTCGCGGAAAAGTTTGTGGGTGCGCGACGAAGACATTCGGTTTTCGTTTATGTACGGCAATTACTCAACGCTTTCGACAATCACCAAGTCGGAAATCGAACGAGTGATCGAACAGCGACTTTCTCCGCAATACGTTTCAGTTCATGCGACTGATCCGGAATTACGCGCATACCTGCTCGGCAATCCAAAGCGTGTAGACATCCTCGCTCAGATGAAGCATTTCATTGACCACGGCATAGAGATTCACGCCCAAGTTGTGCTCTGCCCGACGATCAATGACGGCCAACATCTGGTGAAAACGATTTACGATCTGGCGGAACTCAGTCCCGGAATTGTTTC
>JAEUQP010000625.1 GCA_016789645.1 Acidobacteriota bacterium
GAAGCGTACCCCGGCCCTTCGCCTGTCCAGCGCCAGACTTCTTTGCCAGTCAAGGCATTGAGCGCCACCATCACGCCGCCTTTGATGTCATCGCCGGTGTAGACAATCAGATTGCCGCCTTCGATCACAGGTGACATCGCCGTGCCGCAAAAGTTTTTCGAAGTGCTGGGTTTGCCAAAATCCTTTTGCCATTTCAATTCGCCAGTCGCCGCGTCGAAACACGACAGCACAGCGTTGACGCCGAGCGTGTACAACATGCCCTGATGTAAGACCGGAGTCGAAAACGGCCCTTTGCTCATTTCATTGGCGTACTGATTTTTGGTGAATTGCGCCGGGTAACGTTTGCTCCAAAGCGGTTTGCCGGTTTTCAAATCCAGACAGGAGACGGTTTCTTCTTCGCCGCTCATGCTGTGAATCCACGCGCGGTCTTTGGAAACCACCGGCGACGAATACCCTGATCCGACCGGCGCTTTCCAGAGTTGCTTCAACTCTTTCGGCCACTTAGCAGGCGCGATGAAATCCTTGACGACACCATCACGGTTGGCTCCGCGCCATTGCGCCCAATCCTGGGCGTGAGAGACGACCGTCGCCAGAAGCAAAATTGACAGTTGCAAGCACAGTTGAAACAGTTTTGAACGCACAAAATCCTCCCGAAAATAAACAGTTCAAAAACAGGAGCATCACAGAAAAAAGACAGGAAGCCTCGCGGATTAACGAGACTTCCTGCCTTTTGGTTCCAGACCTGCTTTCGGTTTGTCGCTTAATACACCCCTTCAACCACGCTGGTTGCAAAGCGCGAGAACGGACGGACGTTGCGCACGCCGTCCCACGGATAAGCTTCGCAGGGACGTTCGCGTTCGCATTCATCGCGTTCCAGAAAACGCGGCATGAACAATTCTTTGGTCAGCGTCGTCAATCGCACGCGACCGGTTTGGCCGTATTCAACAAGCTTGCGCGGTTCGTCCGGGTCAACGACTTCGATCATCGCGCGCGGAGCAGGCGGGTAATAAATAATTGCCCAGTTGTCCGCCGGATCGAACGGAACTTTGTGCGTCGCCAATCCCATCAAGGTGTTGCCATAGGTCGGCGCGAAATACGCACCTTCCATCAACTCTTCGACCGCGAAGCGATGAAATTGCGGCGTCATCTCTGTTCCGCCGCAAAACACGCCGGTGATACCCATCTTTTTCAGCGAGACTTTTTCGCACAGGGCTTCCAGCAGCTTCGGCGTGGCGAACATGCATTTGATGTTCGGATGGGCTTTCAAAATGGTGACGGCCTGATCAATGACGTGCGCTTTGTAACGCTCCATCATCTGCATTTCGCCCCACTTGATGAGCTTGATGACCCAGCGCGGGTCCAGGTCAACGCAGAAACTGATGCCACCGCGAAATTGCGCCAGATGCTCCACCGCCAGCCGCAAGCGACGCGGGCCGCTGGGGCCGAGCATCAACCAATCTGCGCCTTTCGGAAAGAATTCGTCCGGCAAAGTTTCGCTGAACAGTTCGTAATCAATTTTATAATCGTCCACGACGACACGGCTTTTCGGAACGCCCGTGCTGCCGCCGGTTTCAAATACATAGACAGGTTTTCCGGCCAGTCCTTTCGGAAGCCATTTCCGCACCGGGCCACCGCGCAAATCTTCGTCCTGGAAAAATGGAAACTTGTCCAGGTCTTCGTAGGTTTTCACGTCTTTGCGCGGATCGAAATCATAAGTCTTGGCTTTTTCCAGCCAGTACTCGCATCCGGTTTCGGGATTGAAATGCCATTCGACCATTTCGCGGACGTGGGCATCCAGC
>JAEUQP010000644.1 GCA_016789645.1 Acidobacteriota bacterium
AAAAAAGGCAAAGGCAAAATTGGCTTGGGATTGTATTTCTGCCGCATCACGGTCGAACACTGGAAAGGCGAAATCGGCCACGCGCCGCGCGAAACCGGCGGAACCCGATTCTGGTTCCGCCTGCCGCGCCCGCAAAATGTGAAAGGCACCATCAAATAACAGGCGGTTGTCGACGTCGTAAGTCCGCGCGCCTCCGCCCGTGATGTTGTCGGTGGTGGTGTTTCCGGCTGAATCGTAGCTCATCCCGTTCAGCCGGTTGTTGGCCGAGTTCGGCAGGATGACCGTGTTGAAGATGTTCGCGCCCCAGGTTCCAGCGGAATTGATCCAGCGATTTCCCCAGCGGTCGTAACTGTAATGCGGCGCATAAACCGAAGGCCACAAGCTGCCTGTCGCGCGCTGAACTCTGTGGTTAGAGTCTAATTGATGAGGGTAGAGCTATGGTCTTTTGTTTATTCAATTACTTTCAATTCGATTTGAGCGCCATCTGGCAATTCGTGAATCTGGCGCCATATGCCTGCGCGCAAATATATTCCTTCCAATGTGTCTCCTGCATACAAATTCTCTACTTCATAAGCCCCGCCAAGAATGAAGGGTATTTTGGGCAAAAGCCTTTTTCCTTCTCGCAACGTACCATTTTTAGCCTGCCACTGATGAGCTAATGAATAACCAGTTTGGTAATCATAATCGGCAAGTATAATTTCAGCCCATTCCTCAATGTCCTTAGCAATTTCCTCAGATTCGCCGCTTTCGGGGTCAAATCTAATCACCCGAGAAGAATATATTCCAAACTGTGCCCCAAATGCATCTTCAGCAAAAAACAAGTAATTGCGTAATAACTCTCCGTAACCTTTCTTCCATAGATCATACTCATTCCATTTCTCTATATCTTGGGTGGTATTTCGGCATCCAGAAGAGAAAACATGAAGAGCGCTTTCAAAAGCATAAAAGCCATTCTTACCTTGCAGCAACCTTATTAAGGATTTCCCTAACATGCCAGCATCAAATAGTAGTTGTTGTGGCATCACTGGAGGCTCCGCGCAAAACGGTTCACCTGCAACCGAAAGAAGTCGCTCTAAACTGGTTTCCATTTTCCAATCCTCCATATTTCACAATTATTCAACAACTTTTACTTCTACCTTTTCCCCATCTTTCACCTTGTTGATCTGACGACCAAACGAAGCACCCGCCCCACGATTGTCTCGACGAGATATTGCCCTGACACTGGCACCCGCTCCGCCCTCTTGACTAACTGCTGGTGGGTATTCATCTAAATCTTTGTTTTGGATTTTTTTCTGTCCTCGCAAAGAGGCCCTTCGATTAGAAGATGCACCTGCACGGTTGATGGTTAACACACTAGGCTGCCCCGCCTGCTGCGCGTCAGCAATATGTTTAGCCGCTTCAGGGTGTCTACTGGCGCTGACGGTTACTACTTTGCACGCACCTGCATTGTGACTAAGCAATTCATGCTCACTTACAAAGTAAGCATGGTCAGCTTCGACCTCGAAATTGTAGACCCGATGCTCGCCTTTCTTCCAACGGATTGCCTTGATCTGGGCATTACCGGTTCTGGTCTTGATCCTTTCCCCAACGTTCAACAGACCAGCCAGGGTCCAATCATTTCGATCTGCCGAAAACAGCGGATGGCTGACAGTCGGTTCCAGAGCCTTCTTCAGACCGTCAAACTCGATTTCCATCACGCCCTGATCCATGTGCGTGACGGTCATCAATACGACGCGGCCAGGACCGGCTTTGATCGGTGGGCAAGTGGTGATCGCTTCGACCTTCGCCCAACCACTCAAGCCCATTTCCGTTAGCTCGATTTCAATGAATCTTCGCGGCGCTGCCCCAACCTTCCTGATCCATTCCAGCGAACGCAGCAATTCGATCTCGTAAACATCTTCGCTGCCTTTCGGGTCTGGCATCAACAGCTTGACGACGCGCCAAGCTTTCGGATCAACCGCTGTCCATCCGTCAGGATGATCTTTGTTGATTCCTGTCGTCGTCACACGGTCGCCGACGCGAATGTCTTCGATCTTTTTCAAGCCGTCGGGCGTGCTGACCTCTGTACCCGCCGTGAAGCATAACCCACAGGCGTTTCCAGCAGCTTTTATGGCTGAGCCTTGCTTACGAGCGTCATTTAACTTGTCCAAAACCCTCGCGCCGTCAGCCAATTTATCAACCGCTTTGGCCCCTGCCCGAATCAACTTCGCCCCAGGAACCGCTCCCAATGCACTAGCTCCCGCTCCCGCATAGTCGCCTTGCGCCAGCTTGTCCACTGCTTGCACCACGCTCGCCACCGTCCCGATCGGCCCCGGCACGTAGGTCGCCACTTCGACCACCGTTCTTGCCCAATCTCTCCAGCTCTTATGTCCGTCTGGATCCACCAATGCCAGCGGGTTGTTGAAACAGTATTGATATTTGTTCAGCGATTGCGGTTCGTCCAACTCTGCGTAGATCATCGGGTTTTCCGACGCCACATCCGCGAAATCGTACAACTCATCCGGCCCGCCCGTGAACTCATCCGGCGAGGTGAACCGCCCCTGTTTGCTGGAATAGTATCGAGCTTGCGCGTAATCCAAGCCCGTTTCATCATCGCGCTCGTAGCCCGTGAACTTCTTCCGTATCCCGTCGTTCGTCCCGCCCGTGGCATAACCCATTCCGGTCGTCCGGATGCTGCCCGTTCCCATCCCGACAAACAATTCTTCGCCGAAGGGCAAGTAATCGTGGCGGGTAATTCCGCTCAAGCTGCCGGTTTTGTCCGCCACAATGCGCGGAGTCCCCAGCGCATCCGTCACCGTCCAGCGCACATTCGTCGCGTCGCCGACGATCATCGTCTGACCGCCGTTGGCATATTCCTTCAGCGGCGAACCCGTCGCACCGTTGACCGAGTATTCCGCCAGCAACTCGCCGCTGAAACCGTACACGTGCCAGGTTTCGATTCCGTTGACGATGCGCCGCACACGCTTGCCGTCGGCGTCGTAGACGTAATAGCTCCACGAGCCGCCCGATTGCGCCGAAATCATGCGGTTGTCGGCGTCATAAGTCCGCGCGCCTCCGCCCGTGATGTTGTCGGTGGTGGTGTTTCCGGCTAAGTCATACGTCATCCCGTTCAGCCTGTTGTTGGCCGAATTGGGCAGGATGACCGTGTTGAAAATGTTCGCGCCCCAGGTTCCGCCGGAGTTGATCCAGCGGTTTCCCCAACGGTCATAACTGTAATGCTGTGCGTAAACCGAAGGCCACGCGCCGCCCGTCGTTCGCTGAACTCCGTTGGCTTGGGTGACTCGATTCAGCGCGTCGTATTCGTAAGTGTCGCGCAGCGGGATGGCGTAACTGGAATAAGCGTCGTCCATCGGAACGTAATGTTCCTGCATGGTGACGTTGCCGTTGTTGTCATTGGCGTTGAGGAATGCGTTGCCGATGCTGCGCGCCTGATTGCTGAAGTAGGTGATCAGCGCGCCGCGATTCCACGTCCATTCGTCTGCGGAGCTTGTCCCCAAGCGGATGTCCACCGCCTGCCCGCGCGAGTTGTAATGGATGTTGTGATAAAGCGCCGTCGTTGTACCAAAACGTTCGCGTTTGATCTGTCCCTGAGCGTTGAACAGGAAACTGTCGGCATAAGTGCGCGAAACGCCGTCGCCGATATTGCCACTGAAGCTGTTGATGCGACCGGCGTTGTCTTAGGAGTGAGCCAGCCTTTGCTTTCCAATCCGAGGCAATACAGAAAGCTGAATGAGCGCTAAGGGCGCGCGCGCAAGCCACAATATGAGGAAGCGTTCGCCGGAGTGTGTGAGTGCGCGAGCCGCGGAGCCGACAGCCACGCAGCCGATGCGCAAGGGGGGATCAATGGAAGCCGAGGCTGATGATAATCAGCGCATTATGACTTCCAAAATCTTCCTGCCCAAGAAGCCGGTCATAATGCAATTATCAGCCAACGCTTCCTTATTTCTCCTGTGCGCCAGAGGAGCGGGACGGAAAGAAAAATATCCCGCTCCTTATTTTTGGCCGGAGGGTGATTTGGTTAATGAGGGGAGAGTGACATCCAGCGGAGTTGCAGGGCGAATCAACTTGACGTTGAAAACATTGTCGAGAATCGTGTTGTTTGCATCCACAATGCGCGGTTGACTGGGAGCCAAACAATCGAGCGATTGATTGACCAGTCCGCAGTTTCTGACAACCAGCCTGTATTTCCCTTTACCAACTCTTAATTTGTACTCTCCCTTTTCGTCTGTCACTGCCACGGCAAGACAGCGCTTGCAATCTGTCCGCTGGAAAATCAGGGCCGTTCCTACAGGGATGGATGTTTTCTGCGTCTGAGGCTCGGTCACCGTCACGGCACCTCTGATAGTCACAAACTGATTGTAAAGATCATCATCCTCATGATTCGGCCTGCTGACTGCTAGCACGAGCAGTGCAACCAGTGCCAGAAGCACCGCAGTCTTGGTGATTGAAGCCCAGAGTTTCATTGCTTCTCCATTGTCTCATACTGGACCGAGCCACTTATAACTACCTTACTGTCCCGGTCATCCGCAAATTCCAGTTCACAAGTTTCTTGGATTCGACCACTATTCCGCCGTTCACGTTCCGCTCAATCTGGCCCGTCTTCTTGTTGACTTTGGCTGGGCCAAACCACTGGGAGCCGAAATTCTCGCTGTCTTGTGTTGCAGAATAAGTTGCGCGAAGCAGCGCTCCCCTTGCGTGGCGTAACTCGTTGATCCTGTTCTCAGTCGGCCCAGTCGGATCTTTGGATGACACAGTGTCTTCAAGCCCTGGCTTGGGATACAAGTGCGCCAGTTCGTGAGCAAAGGCATAATTGGTGAATGATCGCACGGCCTCCCTGTCCCCTGATACGGCCTTGAAGTCCTTGAAGTCGATCATAATGGCATCATATCTCTTCCCGCCCACCTCAAGCGCCTCTCGAGCCGCTTTGGCAAAATTGATATTGGCATGGCCCTCATAGCCGACAGCAAATGCCAAATAGTTTTTGTCAGTAATGGCGTCTGTGAGGAATTGGGCTTTTGCAAGAACATCCTTGCTGACGGTTGAGGTGTCCACCTGAAGATAGCCGCTCTTGTCAACCGTCACGCAGCCGCTGCAGCCGTAATTGTCGTTGAGCATCTTGAGCAATTCATCACGGTTTGTGCCTTCAATATTGACGAGCCGGATAAGCTCACCCGTTGGATCGACATAACGCAGGGGATTGTTACGAGCGTATGTATACAAGTTCCAGCTTGATGGATCAGCAGTGTGAGTGTCATTCAAGAAGTTGTCAGGACTGGTAAACCTACCCATTATTGAGCCGTAGTATCTTGCCCCGGCGTAGTCCAGCCCTGACTCGCTGTCTCGCTCATAGCCGGTAAACTTCTGCCGAACCGCATCAATCACATATCCCATCCCCGCGCTGCGGATGCTGCTGTTGCCCATGCCAACCAGCAGTTCTTCGCCAAACGGCAAGTAATCGTGCCGCACCAATCTCTCGTCATACGTCGTCGTGGCCGGGTCATCGAACAGACGCCCGCTCTTGTCCACAACCATGCGCGGAGTCCCAAGATGGTCAGCTAATGTCCATTGCACTTTGCTGCCTTCGGCGACGATCATCGTCTGCCCGCCGTTGGCGTATTCCTTCAGGGAGGTCGTTTGTTTTGGGCAAATCGAGGGAGAGGTAATTGGATCCGCTAAGAGCAGTGAC
>JAEUQP010000318.1 GCA_016789645.1 Acidobacteriota bacterium
GCGGCGGTTGCCGGACGGGCGCAAAAGAAATCATCTCGAAAACCGAACAAGACGGAGAAGGAATTGAACGAACAGACTCAGACCCCGACGTTTACGCTTGAGCAAGCTCAGGCCTTGGAATCGCAGTTTTTGATGCAGACCTATGCGCGCAACCCCGTGATGTTGGTCCGCGCCAAAGGTTCGACGATTTATGACGCCAACGGCAAAGCCTATCTGGATTTCATTTCCGGCATCGGCGTCAATGTGCTTGGGTACGATCATCCGCGTGTGCGTCGAGTTTTGCGCGAACAAGGCGATTTGCTGCACACGTCGAATCTCTATTACCACCCGTTTCAAGGCCAACTGGCGGAAAAACTGGCTAAAGCTGCCGGAATGGCGCGCGTCTTTTTCTGCAACACTGGCACCGAAGCCAATGAAGGCGCGCTGAAACTGGCGCGCGGGTTTCATCATCGGCAAGGACGCACTGAACAAACCGAATTTGTCGCGCTGACCAATTCCTTTCACGGACGAACGCTCGGCGCGCTTTCGATCACCGGGCAGGAAAAATACCGCAAACCATTTGAGCCGCTGATTCCTGGCGTGCGCTTCGTTGATCCGAACAATTGCACCGACAACTTTGCCGAAGCGCGCGCGGCCATTACCGATCGCACCGCTGCTGTCTTGATCGAAACCATTCAGGGCGAAAGCGGCGTTCTGTCCATCAGCGATGAATTTCTGAAAGTCGTGCGTCAGCGTTGCGACGAAACCGGCGCGTTGCTGGTGTTGGACGAAGTGCAATGCGGATTGGGCCGAACCGGCAAACTCTTCGCGTATGAACACTCTTCGGTCAAACCAGATGTGGTGTGCGTTGCCAAACCGTTGGGACTGGGTGTTCCGCTGGGCGCGTTCATCGTCGCGGAAAAATTTGTCGAAGGTTTGAAAGCGGGCGATCACGGCACGACCTTTGGCGGCGGGCCACTGGCTTGCCGGTTGAGTCTGGAATTTCTGCAAATGTTGGACGAAGAGCATCTGATGCAGCGCGTGGTGGAAGTCGGCAATTTCTTCCGCAAAAAGCTCCGCCGATTGCAACGCGACGTGCCCGGCGCGGTCAAAGAAGTTCGCGGTTTGGGATTGATGGTCGGCGCGGAACTCAACTTCAGCGGCAAAACCGTCGTCGCCAAAATGCTGGAACAAGGCTTTTTGATTAACTGCACGCACGATACCGTGCTGCGCTTTCTGCCGCCGTATATCGTCAAAAAAGCCGAAATCACAGCGCTGGTCACTGCGCTCGGCGAAGTGCTGGCAGAAGAGGCAAAAAGTTCAACTACGAATTGACACGAATGAACACGAATGGCCGAAAAGATTCGTGGCTATTTGTGTTCATTCGTAGTTGAAAGAGAAAGATGGAAATTCGGAAAGCTAAAACCGCCGACGCCGTTCGCATTCATGAACTGGTCAACCAATACGCCCGGCAGGAACAAATGCTGCCGCGCACGATGTTGAGCATTTACGAAAACATCCGCGACTTTCATGTTGCCGAACTCGATGGCAAGGTCGTTGGATGTTCGGGGCTGCACTTCACCTGGGGCGATATGGCGGAGGTGCGTTCGTTGGCGGTGGACGAATCGGCGGGCAAACGCGGCTTGGGACGCAAGCTGGTCGAAGCCAACATCGCTGAAGCTCGTGAACACGGCTTGGTTCAGGTTTACGCTTTTACTTATGTGACGGAGTTTTTCGCCAAGCTGGGGTTTCGCGTAGTGGCGCATGATTCGATGCCGCGTAAAGTCTGGATGGATTGCATCAATTGTCCGAAGTTCAATTGTTGTGACGAAGTGGCGATGGTGCTGGATTTGGTCGAAGGCGTAAATCCCGAACCGTTTGATGTCAGTCAGGTCAACATTCCCATCGTCAAGCTGGAAAAACGGGTTGGATGAGAACTGATTGCCCGATTGTGAACGCTTAAGTCCCGGAATCGAACAGTTTCCGGGCTGCAAAATGTTGGGAAATCCCGGTAAGTTGAAGATTTCGTTCACCAACCGGATTGGCACATAACTTGGAAAGGAATTTGAAGGGAGGCTAGCGGAAATGTTCTGGTGTTAATGCCGTCACCGCTGGCTCCGTTTTCTGAAAATAATGAGCAGCAAAAAACAGGAGTTACCTGCAACAAGCAAGCGAACAGATTGTTCGGTTGCGTTGCCCAAAGGATTTTTGGCCGGAACTGCGGCTTGCGGATTGAAAAAGAGAGGGGGGGAGGATTTGGCAATTATCTTCTCCGAACGTCCGGCGGTTGCGGCGGCGGTCTTCACGCAAAATTTGGTGGCGGCTGCGCCGGTATTGTTATCGCGCCAGCATCTGCGCCATCGAACCCACCGTGCCGTGGTCGTGAATTCCGGTGGCGCGAATGCTTGCACCGGCGAAGAGGGATTGAATGATGCGCGGCAAACCGCCGCATTGGTCGCTGAATACTTCAATTGCGACGACCGCGAAGTTTTGATTGCTTCGACCGGAGTCATTGGGCAACGGCTGAATATGACGAAAGTCGAGTCGGGCGTGCGCGCCGCCACCGCGGAACTTTCGCGCGAACGCGGGTGGAAAGTCGCCGAAGCGATGATGACCACCGACACCCGCCCCAAACGAGCCGTTCGCCGGTTGAAGCTTCAGGGAAAATCGGTGACGGTGGCTGGCGTCGCCAAAGGCGCAGGGATGATTCATCCCAACATGGCTACGCTGCTGGCGTTTGTGACGACGGATGCAGCAATTACCAAAGCGACGCTGCAAGCTTCTTTGAAACTGGCGGTCAATCAAACTTTCAATCGCGTTTCGGTGGACGGCGACACTTCCACCAACGACACGTTGATGGTGTTGGCGAATGGCGCAGCAGGAAATCCGCCGATTACCAAGGCTTCGGGCGCAGACTTCGAAGCATTCACGAAGGCGTTGACAGATGTATGTCGCGACCTGGCCAAAGAAGTCGCTCGCGACGGCGAAGGCGCTACCAAGTTGGTGACGATTCACGTTCGCCGGGCGCCGAGCCTGCGCGACGCCGAGAAAATAGCTGTGACCGTGGCGACCAGTCCGCTCGTCAAGACTGCATTAGCCGGAGCAGACGCCAACTGGGGACGAATTCTGGCTGCTGCCGGACGCAGCGGTGCGAAATTCGATGTTTCCAAAGTCGAAATCAAACTGGGCAAACTGGTTGTTGCGCGAAACGGTCGCGGCCTGGAATTCGACGAAGCGCTGGCGCTGGATATTCTCAAACGCGATGAAGTGGCGGTCACGATTGATTTGCATCAAGGCGACGCTGAAGTCACCGAATGGACCTGTGATTTGACGGAAGGGTACATTCGTATCAACGCGGATTATCGTTCGTGATCGGTGGCCGATGGCCAGCGGTCGGTTTCTTTGTATTCGCGGTTTGTCGTTTATTTGTTTGGCGATGGTGTTACCGATAACCGATCATCGGCCACTGCCAACTGACACCGAATCCAATTTTCTTGCAACCGCTCCTGAAATCAGTTCGTAAACAGCAGCGGTTAGGTATCCGAAAACACTCTGTTTTCAAGCAATTCAACTCGGAGAATGAGGAAGATGACTACGAAAAGCTTACAGGCTCTGTCTCGTCAATTGACGGGGATGGCACTGGCCGCGTGTTGCACAATGATGTTGTCAGCATCGGCATTTGCCCAAGAGCAGACTCAACCCTCGCAAACCCAACAACCGGAAGCGCGCCCGATTCCGCAGCGCACCGTGGGACTGGCTCCCGGCAAGGTCGCTCGCTGGACATTGCGCGATGCGATTTTAGCCGCCCTGGAAAACAACCCCGACATTGAAATTGAACGCACCAACGTGCGGCAGGCAGGATTCGATTTGCTGGCCGCAGAAGGCGCTTACGATCCGATCTCGACTCAAGGGTTTTCCTACAACTCTTCGGGAAGCCCGAACACGCGCCCGTTCAGCGGTGTCGGCAGCGACCAATCGGCGTTGACCCGAAAATCCATCACGTTCAACTTTGGACATCAGGGATTGATCTACAACACGGGCGCTTCGTACCAGATCAATTTCAACAACACGCGTTCGTCGTCCAACTTCAGCTTGTTCTCGTCGCAGTTCGATCCGCAACTGAATTTCTCGATTACGCAACCGCTGTTTCGCAACTACAGAATTGATCCGAATCGCCGCCAGATTCAATTGAGTCGCAAGCGGCTGGATTTGTCGGATGCCGTGTTCCGCCAGCGCACGATTGAAATCATTTCCCGCGTGCAGCAGGCCTATTGGGATCTGGCGTTTGCGATCAAGGATGAAGAGATTCAGCGTGACGCGGTGAAGCTGGCCGAAACGCAGCTTTCCAACAACAAACGCCAGGTGGAAGTGGGAACCTTGGCCCCGATTGAAGTGACGCAATCTGCCGCGACACTGGAATCGCGCCGCCAGCAGGTTTTCGCTGCCATGAACTCGGTTGCCCAGGCTGAAAATGCGCTCAAGAATTTGACGCTTGGCCCGGCCAACGCCGATTTGTGGGATGCGCAGGTGATGCCTGTGGAATCGTTTGACGTAAAGCCGGTGACAATTCCATTGGCGGATGCCCAAAAACTGGCCGTGGAAAATCGCCCGGAACTGAAGCAATTTGCGTTGCAAAAAGAGATGAACCAGACGGACATCTCCTTTTTCCGAAACCAGGCCAAACCGAGAATTGATCTGGTTGGCGGATATACGACCTTCGGAACGGGCGGTACGCCGGCGACCTCGACGGCAACGGTCGGAAATTGCGTCTCTCCATTTTCGTCGCCCTTTTCGGGCAATTGCCTGATTCTCGATCCTGTTCGAGATGCTCAGGGGAACATCACGCAATACAACGTGAAACCTGGCTTTCCGTTTTCCCCGACTACGGTCCGCGTCACCAACCCCGTTGCTGCTCAGTTCGTCGGTGGGTATGGAACCGGCCTGAAGAACCTGTTCCAGAATGAATTTCGTAGCTGGAACGTTGGCGTGAACATTGAAATTCCGTGGCGCAATCGTACCGCCAAGGCCAATCTGGGCCGCGCCGTCGAAACTTCTCGTCAGCTTGAGCTTCAAACTCGCCGCCAATTGCAAAGCATTGAAGTTGAAGTTCGCAACGCCGTTCAATCTGTGGAAACGGCCAAGATGCGAATCGAAGCTTCGCGGGCTGCGCGCGAATATGCCGAACAACAATTGGAAGGGGAAGAGAAGAAATTTGCCGCCGGGTTGTCCATCACGTTCTTCGTTTTGCAACGACAGACGGATCTGGCGGTCGCTCGCGGTTCCGAACTGCGCGCGCTGGCCGATTACAACAAAGCCGTTGCCGAATTGCAGCGCGTGATGTCCACCACGTTGTCGAGCAACAGCATCGAAATCAGACCCACGCCGCAAGCTTCGATCAAGTAAAAAAGCTGCGGTTAAATCAGAAAGAGAAAAGGCGACCAGGTTGAAATCTGGTCGCCTTTTTCATCTGTAGTTCACCTGGTTGATCGAAGTGATGTAAAAAGCCCGCGCCCTCATTCTTTCGGAAATTCGAGCGCGGGCAACCGATCTAAAAGACCAGTTTCAGCGCCAACTGGCCAATGCGCGGATCGCTGGTGGTACGAGGCGTCAGGAACTGCGCGCGCGGCGTGAAGACCGGCGTCGTGGTTTCGCCAAGGCCCGTGACGGAGAATTGCTGCCCGTCGAAGCTGGTGCGATTGGCGCGATTGAACGCATTGAAAAACTCCGCGAAGAATTTCAGTTGGACTTTTTCGCGCAGTTGGAAAACTTTGGTCAGGCGGAAATCCACGTTGACGATTTTTTCCAGTCGTTCGGTGTTGCGTCCGAATTGCGGCACGCGGTCGGAAAACGAGTTGCCATCG
>JAEUQP010000714.1 GCA_016789645.1 Acidobacteriota bacterium
CCCACTTCGACAGCATCGCCCAATGAAACAAACGGTTTGGATGTCGGCGAAGGCGCGCTGTAAAACGTGCCGACAATGGGCGAAGTCACAATGTGCAGATTCTCTTCTGGTTGCGGCGCTGGTGCGGCAGCAGGAGCAGTGACGGGCTGGGCAACTTGTGCAACAGCCGAAGCAGGAGCAGCAACAACCGCTTGCTCGACCATGCGCACCGGCTCAGCAGCAACCTGACTGACCGAAACTTTTTGCACGCCTTTCGACAATCGCAACCGAAAGCTGCCGCGCTCGAGTTCGAATTCGTTGAATTGTTTGTCGGAGATCAGTTCGATCAGGGTCTTGATTTCCGCCAGACTCAGATTGCCTTCCGAACCAGCGACGACATTAGCCGGGGAGGTTTTTGATGCCCCAGCCTTCTTGGCGCTGGTGGCTCCGGTCGTCGTGCGCTTGGGTTTACGCTCGATCTTTTTCATAAGCTTCCGCCTGATAGTCGGTAAAGTTAAAGCCTCAATCCGCGCGATACCTCGCACAGATGAGGCTTAAAAACAAAGTGTGCGAGAGAGCATCCCTCAGCGACCTTGGTTACTTCAAGTTATTCCGATTTGTCGGTGACAGCTTTTTTGTTTTCGCTGCCGACAAATTCAATCAAAGCCATCTCGGCGCCATCGCCTTTGCGAGGGCCAAGTTTGTAAATTCGGGTGTATCCGCCAGGACGATCCGCAAACCGTTCGGCCAGTTCGGTGGTGACTTTCTTCAACGCAGCAACACCCGCCGTGCGTTCAGCGCCTTGATCGTGCTGTTTGCTATCAACGCCGGAATTTCCGGGAAAGAACGAGTTCGCCGCTTGACGGGCGGCGTGAACTGCCTCGGCGGCATTGCCTGCCTGTGAAGCGGCTCTGGAGCGACGCCCCAGAGTCACGACTTTTTCGACATACGGGCGAAGCTCTTTCGCCTTGGGCAGGGTCGTGATAATCCGTTCGTGAATCACCAGCGAAGTGCAGAGGTTGCGCAACAACGCTTTACGATGTGACGACGTGCGACCCAATTTTCTGTGCGCGACAAGATGTCTCATGACTTTCTTTTCCTAAAAACTAAAAACCTTGTTCTTTTCCTTAATGAACCCGACGAATTATAGATCCGGCCCTTTAACCATTACGCCGTTTTCGTCGAACTTCATTCCCAGACCAAGTCCCATGTTGGTCAAAATTTCCTTGATCTCATTGAGCGATTTGCGACCAAAGTTTTTGGTCTTGAGCATTTCAGCTTCCGATTTTTGCACCAGATCACGAATGGTCTTGATGTCCGAATTTTTCAGGCAATTGTAGGAACGCACTGAAAGTTCCAGTTCATCAACCGATTTGTCCAAATGTTCGTTGAACGGCTGGGAGCTTTTCACAACGACGGTTTCAACCGGCGCTTCGACTTCTTCATCAACGAAATTGATGAAGATCGCCATGTGATCCTTGATGAGCTTGGCAGCCAGACCAATCGAGTTTTCCGGCGTAATGCTGCCATTGGTCCAGACTTCCAGCAGCAATTTGTCGTAATCGGTGTCCTGTCCCAGACGTGCGGCTTCCACATGGAAGTTCACCTTGACGACCGGGGAATGAACCGAATCAACCGGAATGTAACCAACCGGCAGGTCATCATCGAAATTTCGATCCGCCGACACATAACCACGGCCTTTTTTCAGCCGCAATTCGATATTGAGAGAGCCGCCTTCGCTGACCGTGGCAATGTGAATGTCGGAATCCAACACTTCGACATCTTCATCCACCTCAATGTCGCCGGATTTCATCACGCCCGGTTCCGTGCGGGAAACCCGGATCGTTTTCGCATCGCCGGAATGGAGTTTGAACGGAATTTGTTTCAGATTGAGGATGATGTCAGTCGCGTCCTCAACCACTCCCGGAATCGAGGAGAATTCATGCAAAACGCCTTCGATGCGGACTGCTGTAATGGCCGCCCCTTCGATTGATGAAAGTAAGGCGCGGCGCAGGCTGTTACCAATTGTCGTACCGAAACCGCGCTCGAAGGGCTGGGCTGAGAAACGCCCGTAGCGATCCGTCATGGTTTCGCAGGTCAAACGCTTCGGCTTCTGGAATCCTGTCCACATGTTTATCTTCTTTTCTCCAACTATTGCTAACCAACATTATGCGCCTGACAGCTTGTGGCGAAACTTCAAGCTGGCGACGATTGTACCTGACTGATCTGCACAACCAACGATCAGGGGAATCGTGCCAGCTTCGACAAGCAGCAGGCACGATTACTTGCTGTACAATTCGACGATGAGCTGTTCCTTGATCTCTGGATCAACGTCATCGCGGCGCGGCAATGCCGTCACACGTCCAACAAGTTTGTCCGGGTTGACGATTTCCAACCATCCCGGGCGGCCACGGCCTCCGGAAGTCTGAAATGCTCCTTGAATATGGGTATTGTCGGAGCTTTTTTCTCGCACAGCGACTTCATCGCCGATTTTCACCTGGAACGATGGAATGTTGACTTTGCGCCCGTTGACTTGAACGTGACCATGTCGAACAAACTGACGAGCCTGGCGTCGGGACATTGCAAATCCGAGCCGGTAAATCACGTTATCCAACCGACGTTCGAGCAACGTGAGCAGGTTTTCGCCGGTAACGCCTTTCTGGCTGGCGGCTTTTTCGAAGTAATTGCGGAACTGCGTTTCCAGCAGGTTGTAGATGCGTTTGACACGCTGTTTTTCACGCAATTGTTCGCCGTAACCACCCGCCGCTTTTCGTTTGGCGTTCGGACCATGCTGACCAGGCGGATTGGTTCCACGCTTTTCAATCGGGCACGAAGGCTTGTAGCACTTCTCGCCTTTCAGATAAAGCTTCATCCCTTCGCGCCTGCACAGACGACATTGTTTGCCTCTATCTCTAGCCAATCTCTTTCCTCCGTATATTCGGGCAGCGCAACCTTGCCGTAATCTTCTT
>JAEUQP010000716.1 GCA_016789645.1 Acidobacteriota bacterium
CTCCGGCGTTTCCTGAATCGGTTTGGCAAGCGTGTCTTTGTCGAAAAGGCGATTTTTCTTGTCCAGCAAATTGTCTTTCATCAGCAACGCCGAAAACCATTCGTTGCGCCCCGGCCATTCCCGCTGTGTCAACGCATCGTAAGCTTCGCATCGAGCGTATTCGGATGTTTGCGGATTCGTCACGATTTCCAGCAACCGGCGGCGAAGCGAGTCAGCCTGATTGCTGTCGCCGTTTTCAACCGCTTGCAGGTACAACAGCTTCAAGGCAAACGTTTGAACATAAGGTTCCTGCTGATTCACATACCCTTCGATGATGGGTTTGGCTGCTTTCCAATCCAATCGGGCTAAGGCTTCCAAGTTGGATTGATTGTACAGTTGATACCCGCTGGCCGACACTTCGCGGGCAGCCTGAATCAATTCATCGCGGAAAAAATTGCTGTGGCGCATCAACCAGGAACGGTACCGCTCCTTGCGGCGTTTTCGTTCGGCGACATCCAGTGGTTCGTATGCCGAGTCCGGTTTCAACACAGGTGAACTGGTATCGTCAAGATAAGCTTTCACTCGTTCGTAAGCCGCAGGCGTATCAGGAAAATAGTCTCTGACCCAGGCACAATCCAGATGCTCGTTTTGAAGACAGGTTTCCAGCAATTGCCAGCGCGCTTTTTCCGAAGGCTGTCTGCCGGTTTCTCGTCGTCCATGCCATTCCCAAAACCGGACCACCTGGCGCGGCGAAGCATTCTCAGGCGGCTCCTGAGTTCGCTCATTGACTTCCTCAGAAACAAGTTTGCTGAAATCTCCGATCACATCGGTCACTTCCTTCGGCATTGGCGGAGGAGGAGCGGAATTATCCAGCAGTTGAGCGATCACGTTCGCCCAACGATTGGCTTGCAAGGCGTTGCTGGTTTGCGTCCAGGCAAAGACACAAGCGGCGGTTGCAATTGCGATCACTAAACTGACGCGGAATCTGTTTGTCATTCGTTCCTCTTTCTATGGCTTGACGTGGGTCAGGGTCTACCGTAGTTTGCCGTTCCTGAAGCCCGATGTTTCCCCCTTCAAACGTCTCTACTGAAAATCCGGAGGTGCTATGTTTTTTCGCAATCAACGCGCGGTGAGGTGGTTGGTCACCGCGATGGCTGTTGTCTTGTTTTACGCGTCGCTGATTGTGCTCTCGTCGGCGCAATCAGAAAAGCGATTTGCCGCCAAATTCTCAACAGCCAGTTTCCACGACGATGACGAAGGCAAGAAAAAAGGTCTCAGCCGCGAAGACCGCATCCGCGAAGCCTGGGTCTGGCATCTGGCCAACAAACAACGACTGGCCGAACAGTTCGGCGCGGAAAATTTGATGGCGGAAATTCCCGCGCAAGACACGGCAGACATTTCCGTCATCCAGGCCGACAGCCGCATTTTGACGGCGGCCAATCTCTTTGACCTGACCGGGCGACAAGTGCAATTCACGCCTTCGGGCGGCGGATATACCGTCGCCACTTCCAACGGGGGATTCGACACGAATTTCGGCACAAAGTTGAATTTGACCGCTGCGCCCGCCGTCAATCCGAAAACCAATCCGGCGCCTGATCCGGGCGATGATGCCTACATCGCGCAGGATTTGGGATTCAGTTTCAGCTTTTACGGCGCGTCGTTCACCAACGTCGCCGTTTCCAGCAACGGCTTTCTGGCGTTTCGTCCGGCCAGTGTCCCGCAAGCGACCTTTGATCTGGAAGCAGTAGATTCCGGCGAAAGTCTGGCCAAGTTGCAAACCAGCGTTCCGCGCATTGCACCGTATTGGCACGATTTGGACGCCAGCGCCGCCGTGACGCAAGGTTCTGCTGGCATTTACATTCGCAAAGATGCCGACCGTGTGGTCATCACCTGGAACAACATTCGCGATTTTCCGAACGACCCGACGACCGACAATGGAGTGCATCGCTTTCAAGTGACGCTGTTCAGCAACGGACGCATTGTGTTTGCTTACGACCAGGCACAATTGACCAGTTTGGCGTTGGCAGGAATTTCCGGCGGAGGCACTGCGCCCTTACCGACACTGGTAAATTTGAACAGCCCTCCGGCAAATGCCATCACCACGCCCATTGCCGAGTTCTTTTCGACCAGTTCCAAGCTGGACGAAATCGCTGCCGTGCAGGCGTTTTACGCCACGCATCCCAATCGGGACGTGTACGACTTTATTTACCTGATTACCGATTTTCCTTTCGATTTGGGCAACGCCTTTGCGTTTTACCTGCCGCTCAGAAACGACGCATCGGGCATAGGCCAACCAGTCGGCCAATCGTCCGAAGCGTTGAATATCAACAGCCAGAAAATTCAGGGATTGTTGAACCTGAGCAACATTTCTCAACAGTATCCGGCTTCGCCCGTCACGCGCTTTCTGGGCGCCAACCATGCGCTTTCCATCATGGGACAGGAGCAAGGGCATCGCTGGTTGTCTTACATCAACTATCCGGGCGGCAATCCGGCTTTGTTATTGGGACGCGATGACGCGCACTGGAGCTTTTTCATGAACATCGAATCAACCATCAGCAGCCCGGCGGCTCCGCGTTCGTCCAGCGCCGAGGGCAGCGTCTGGCGGGACAACGGCAATGGTTCGTTTACGTCGGTCAATCTGATTGACGGATTTTCTTTGCTGGATCAATACCTGATGGGATTGCGACCGGCTTCAGATGTGCCAGACACCTTTGTCATCACCAACACATCGGGTACGGTGCGCACCCGCGAATCCAATCCATTTCCGAATGTCAACGTCCTCGGTATCAAGCAAACCGTGACGATGAACCAGATTTTGCAGGCCAACGGCAATCGCACGCCGAATTCCACGACGTCACAAAAAACTTTCCGCGCGGCAGTGGTGTTGCTGGTTCAAGCGGGAACGCAGGCTTCACAGGCGACGCTGGATAAAGTCACGTTGTACCGGTTGACGTGGGAAAGTTATTTCTTTCAATCCACGTCCGGGTTGGCCAGCATCAATACCGGGCTGGCCGATTTGACCACGCCGCGCATGATCGCTGCGGCTTCGGCGGCAAGTTTCAAATCCACGCTGGCTCCCGGCGAAATTTCCGCATTGTTCGGAGCCGGTTTCACCAACACGATTGCCGTCGCCAGTTCTCAACCGTTGCCGACGACATTGGCCAACGTACAGGTTCGCATCAACGGAACTCCCGCCGGACTGTTTTTTGTCTCGCCGGAGCAAATCAACTTTCAAATTCCGCGAACCACCACAGCAACGACCGGTAGTTTGAACGTGCCATCGGCGACCGCGCTGATTGAAGTGTTCAGCAACGGGCAATTGATCCGCGCCGGAGCCTTTCAAATCGCGCCAGCGGTTCCGGGCATCTTTACTCTCAACCAGAGCGGAACCGGCGCAGCCGTTGCCCAAGATGCTTTTACCTTCACCCCGGGTCCGTTCAATGCCAAACAATCCAACGGCCAACCGAACATCATCGCCGTGTTCGGGACAGGGCTTGGATCGGATGTGACTGACAACGATGGCAACGCCGCGGGTTCGACGACGGCGACAATTGACGGAGCGGCTGTGGCTGTGGGTTACGCTGGCCGAGCGCCTGGCTTTTCAGGTTTGAATCAATTCAACATCACGTTCCCGGCAACCATCACCTCAGGAACTCATACGTTGGTGATTTCGCGCAACGGCATTGCCGCGCGCGAAGTGACCTTTGCCGTACGATAAGAAACCATCGGTTGACGCTTCGGGAAACCAATGCAAAGGGAAACAACCTTGTTCTCACAGGGCAAGGTTGTTTCCCTTTTTTGCGTCTGGCTTTCGAATCGCAACTGGTTAGACAGGTCTGGAAGCTCTGCGTATACTCGCGCCCGCATGCTCGCCAAGTTGATTTTCTTTCTATCACTGTTATTCGTCGTTACGCCGTGGGCTTCGCCGCCGATTGCGCTGGCGATTGGCCTCGCGTTTGGCCTTTTCCTTCATCATCCTTACGCCAAACAAACCAAATCGCTGTCCAAAACTCTGCTGCAAGTATGCGTGGTTGGACTGGGCTTCGGCATGAACCTGCACCAAGTCATTCGCGCGGGGAGTTCAGGATTCATTTACACCGCGGTGGGAATTGCAGCGACGCTGGTGCTGGGAATGGCGCTGGGAAAATGGCTGAAGGTGGCCGACACCAATTCGCTGTTGATTTCGGTCGGCACGGCCATTTGCGGAGGCAGCGCGATTGCCGCTGTCGGTCCCGTCGCCGGAGCCAAAGACGAAGAGATGTCCGTTTCGCTGGGCACGGTCTTCATTTTGAATTCGGTCGCGTTGCTGATCTTCCCGGCAATTGGGTTGGCCGTTGGTTTGAATGAATCGCAATTCGGTTTGTGGGCGGCGCTGGCCATTCACGACACCAGTTCGGTGGTCGGCGCTTCGGCCAAATACGGGGCAACGGCGCTGGCCGTTGGCACGACGGTCAAGCTGGCACGCGCGTTGTGGATTGTTCCGCTGACCCTTGGCACCGCGTTTCTCAAACGCCATGAAGCCAGAATCCAATGGCCGTGGTTCATCGCGTTTTTCTGTCTGGCGGCGGTCGTCAACACCTACCTGACCGTCGGCGCGCCGGTCTATCCCTGGATTGTCAAACTTGCGCGCATCGGATTAACGGTGACGTTGTTTCTGATTGGCTGTGGCATTTCCAAAGCGACACTGCAAAAAGTTGGCGCGCGCCCGCTCGTTCAAGGCGTGGTGTTGTGGATCGTAGTCGGCGTGTTGTCGCTATTGTTGATCCGGGCGGGCGTCATCGGGTTGTGAGCGCCAAGGTTATTTCTGCTGCCGCAAATAAGCGTCAGTGCCGTCACGCCAGTCGGCGCGAATTGGGCTGAAGACATCTATGCCGGTGAAATCTTCCGTGGCCCAGGCTTCGTGCGGAATGTTGGATGGAATTTCGACCAGTTCGCCTGCGCGCAAAACCAGTTCTTCGTCGCCGATTTTGAAATTCAGCGAACCACTGATGCAATAACTGAACTGTTCGCTGTCGTGGCTGTGACGAGGCACGACGCTGCCTTTTTTGATGGTCAGAAATGCCATCGTGATTTTTTCGCCCGTGAAAAAGCGGCGCGAAAACAGACTGTTGACGTGCTCTTCGGGAATTTCGTTCAGCTTGTGATGTTTCATTGTTCTCCTAAAGACAAATCCACGAAGTACACAAAGCAACACAAAACTTCTTTTGCTTTTGTGCGCTTCGTGCTCTTTGTGGATGAAGGGTTTACTTCAGCTTCGCGCCGTTCGGCACGTCTTCCAAAAATCCGGCCAGAATCGGGCG
>JAEUQP010000755.1 GCA_016789645.1 Acidobacteriota bacterium
TTGGCCGCTTGCGAAAAAAACTGGCGAACACTCATGAAGCTATTTGGTCTCCTGCTTTTTCAGTTTTGGCGGCTCGTTGGCGGCGCGTAAGTTCTCTACGATCTTTTTAGCCAATCCCGGAGCCGCGAGATTGCAATCCCAGGCCGTCACACGGCCAGCGCCAAGAATAACACCGGCTCGCCGATCTCGAATGCTGTAGGTGTAGTAGAAAGTCAGCGTCATATTGTCAATTTCAATGATGAGATCGGCCAATCGCTCTTCATCTACCAACTTCACATTCCATTCGTCGAGTTGAGCCGAATGCTTCATCAAGGCGTTTTGCAACATCACCGGCTTGCAAAGCGATGTTTTGCGCACGATGTAAATCAACCGCGCTTCGCGGACTCGTTCCACACGAGTCGAACTCACAGCAGCAGAGGCTTTTCCGGTTCGGTCTTCAATTTTTTCCGGCTCTTTTTTCCCCTGACTTAGCGACAAACCTCCAGTCATTAACTGCTTGCCGGGTTGATCGGCCAACCCCGTAACAACCGAAAGCGGGACAGCAAAATTCAAATTCTGCCCATTCAACCCGCCAACGATTAGCCCGATCCCCCGCCCTTCGCCATCCACCAACACGCCGCCGCTCGATCCCGGAGAAACTGGCGCAGTGAATTGCAGCAGTTTGTAACCTTTGCCAGCGCCGGGAACGTCATCGGCCAATCGAACACCACTCAACAATCCATCGGAAAACGTCCAATTCATGCCGAGCGGGTTTGAAACAGCAAAAACACGCTCGCCGATTTGTTCGTCGGAAACCGAACGAACCGCGATGGACTGCATGCTTTTAACTTGAACGCGAATGGCCACAACGTCTCGGCGTTCATCCACGCCCAGCACTTCAACGCGGTCATAAGTTTCGCCGTCTTTCGTCGCGACTTGAATCTGTTTGGCGTCTTTGATGACGTGATAAGCCGTCAGGATTACGCCGTCTTCGCGGATGACGATGCCGGTTCCTTGCGCAGAAACATTGCCTTCTGAGCCAGCTTTGATTAACACAACAGACGGGCTGACCAGCTTGACGATTTTTATCGAAGCGACAAACGTCGGCGCAGGTGGTTCATTCGGTTTAACAGGCGGTGGAGTTTGAGCAGAGACAACCCCAGTAACAAACAGCACGACAATGACTGAACACACTTTTGAACAATGTGAAGCTGACATACGAGTTTCTCCTTGTCGAAAAATTGTGCTGCGGGAATTCGCAGACACCTTTTTTTCGCAAGCTCAATGCCAGCCTCAATCGTTGCAAAACCGCGAGCTTCTTGGAAAAGAACGAAAGCCGATGCTGACAATGGTCAGCTTTTTCTGGCGTCAGATGAGATCAATACGTCGCGCGTCCGCCGGTCATATCGAACGTGAATCCGGTCGTGAAACTGGTGCCCGGCGAAACGATAAACGTCGCCAGATGCGCGATCTCGTCCAATTCGCCGCAACGCTTCATCGGAATTTTATCGGTCATGTATTGAACCTGCTGTGCTGGCAGAGCCGCAACCATAGGCGTGCGTATCACCGCCGGAGCCAGCGCGTTCACCGTGATTCCGGTTTCGGCGTACTCTTTGCCCTGCACTTTGGCCATGCCGATGACGGCGGCTTTCGAGGCTGAATACGCCAACATTCCGGCATTGCCTTCTTTTCCAGATACTGAAGCGATGTGCAGGATGCGGCCATAATTGTTTTTCAGCATCCACGGCAACACGGCGCGCGA
>JAEUQP010000330.1 GCA_016789645.1 Acidobacteriota bacterium
GGTTTTTATGTCCGAAGCAAAAATTTTAATCGTGGATGACGAAGAAGCGGCGCGGTATGGGATGGCGCGCGCGCTGAAAAGTTACTCTGTGTCCGAAGCCGGAAGCGTCGCCGAGGCGCGCAAGGCAATCGCCAGTTCCAGGCCGGATTTGATGCTGCTCGACATCAATTTGCCGGGTGTCAGTGGCTTGGATTATCTGCGTGAACTCAATGCTGGTGAAGACGCTCCTCCAGTGGTGATGATTACGGCGCACGGCAACGAACGCACCGCCGTCGAAGCCATCAAATCCGGCGCTTACGATTATCTGGCCAAGCCGTTTGAAGTGGATGAATTGCGCCTGGTTGTCAAAAACGCGCTGGAAGCCGTCGGGCTGCGGCAGGAAAACCGGCGGTTGAAAGCCGAACTGAAAGCCGCGCGCGGCGCAGGCGATTTGCTGGGAACCAGCGACGCCATGCGACGCATTTACGATTTGATCCAGAAAGTTTCCGCCACCGACGTGACCGTCTTGATTCACGGCGAGTCGGGAACCGGCAAAGAATTGGTTGCCCGCGCCATTCACGAACAGAGCGCTCATCGGCGCAGCGGCGAGTTTGTCGCAATGAACTGTGCCGCTTTGCCCAGTGAATTGATCGAATCGGAATTGTTTGGCCACGAAAAAGGCGCGTTCACCGGAGCCGCCGCTCAGCGCAAAGGCAAGTTCGAACAAGCCAATGGCGGCACGATCTTTTTGGACGAAATCGGCGATATGAGCTTGAACACGCAAGCCAAGCTCTTGCGGGTGTTGGAAGAGCGCACCGTTGAACGATTGGGCGGTTCGCAGGCGATTCCTGTGGATGTACGCGTCATCAGCGCCACCAACCGCGACCTGGCCAAAGCCGTTGCCGAAGAAAAATTTCGCAGCGATTTGTATTACCGTTTGCGCGTGGTGCAAATGGATTTGCCGCCATTGCGCGAACGCCGCGAAGACATTCCGCTGCTGGCCGAAAGCTTTTTGCAGACCTATGCGAAACGTTACGGATTGAATTGCACGGAAATCAGCGCCGAAGCGATGAAACGATTGGTCGCGTTTGATTGGCCGGGCAACGTCCGCGAACTTCGCAACGCCATCGAACGCAGCGTCGTGCTGGCCGACGGCAAATCGTTGAAAGCCGAAGACCTGCCCGCCGAGATTTCCGCCAAACCCGAAGCCGCCAAAGCTGCTGTGACGTTTCAACGAACAACACCGACTTCGACCGACGAAGAATCGGCGAATCTTCAAATTCCTTTCCTCGACGATTTCCGCGAAGCTCGCCGTGAATTCGAGCGTGCTTACATCGAACGCTGCCTGATTGAAACCGGCGGCAATGTCACGCGCGCGGCGGAAAAAGTCGGCATGCACCGCCAAAGCCTCCAGCAAAAACTGAAAGATTTGGGACTTATGCGCCGCTACGTGCTCAGCGACGAAGCGCAAGATTCTGATGACGAGTGAAAGATTCTCCTGACAAGCTGGGAGCGCGGGCGTTGTCGCCTGCGCTGGTTCCTCAATCCACCTTTTCTTCCAAATCGCAAATTCACATCACTTGCAGGCGGGACGCCTGCGCTCCCGGCTTGTGGCATTTCCCTTGCTCTAACCCCTTCCGCAACCGTTGAGGACTTGAAAACTTGCGCTGAGTTCGCTGTCATCCGGTTCATGTATGGCTGCTGCGATGACGGCGGCTCGGCGCAAGGATTTTTTCCTTCAACCAGCAGAAGGAGTTCGAATGCTAAATCTCGCATGTTTTGTCGTCAGTTGGCCCGCCATGCTTTTCGTTTTTGTAGTTGTTCTGGCGTTCGTTGGTTTGATTGTTGGCGGCATCGCCTGGATTTTCAGTTGGGTGCTGAACGTGCCGAGTTGGAAAGTGCTCTGCGTGGAAGCAGTTGTGTTGGCGCTGACGGCAATGGCGTTTCAACCGATGGGCTTCGGTGGCGAAACCGTCTATTTGTTGAGCCTGGCTGGGACAGGAATTTGTTTGTTCCTGTTGGCCGTGAATTGGCTGTACCGACGACTCCGGAACCCCGTCGAATCCGACACCAAATTAAAACCATATTCCTTCTGCTTGAACGACGATTAACAGAGACCGCAATTCAGAAAGCGTCGTGAACATCTGGAGGATTTATGAAAATTCTTGCTATGTGCCTCTGCTGGGTTTTGATTTTCACTTCGCCCGGAGTTCTGGCTCAACAGGTTCAGACGCCGAATCAATCATGGGACGATTTGCGCCAAACCCTGACCGCCGGAAAGCTCCGCGTGGAAAAGAAAGACAACAAGACAGTCACCGGCGAATTGAAAAGTATTTCTGACACCGAACTGGTGATCGAACGCAAAGGCAAAGACCTGAAAATCGAACGCCAGCAGGTGAAAAACGTTTGGACAGTTGCCCCGGCCAGCCGCGCCAAGCGACGAGCTTTCAGCGCGATGGGCTTTGCTGGCGGTTTGCTTGGAGGCGCGATGATTGCCGTCGGACTGGGCTTCAAACAATGCGGCGACAGTTGCGGCGACGAAGGTGCAGGAATCCTGGCCGCATTGGTCGCTCTGCCAATTGCCGGGATTTATGTCGGTTATAAACTGGCGGGCGACGGTAAACGCACGCTGGTTTACTCCGCGCCATAAAAGCTGAAAATTGGGAATGGAGAGATGATGAAAAGACTGCGGCAGCTTTCTTTGCCGGTTTACATGTTGATTTGCTGTTCGGTCCTGCCGCTCAACTCGTGGTTCGACACAAGTCCATCTCAAAGCAAGCTTGCTTCACGACGACTCGTTCTGGTGCTGGACGGAGTTCCTTACGAAACGATTGCCGAGTTAAAAGCCGAAGGGCATTTCAATCGTTTCAAACTGCCTTCACGAATGATTTCGACGTTTCCTTCGCTGACGAATCCTTCGATGGTGGAGATTTTGCATCACGACGATTCGCCGGGGTACGAAGACCACTTTTACGACCGCGAGCGCAATCGTTTGCTCGGCACGATTCAGGATCGGTTGCAGGGGCAGAAATTCATCGCCGGAACGTTTCGCCAGACGTTTGATTATCACGCTGATGCGTTCAAAGGCGCGCTGGGGTATGTGGCTGCTCCGATTGGAACGGCGACGTTGGCGCAAATTGATTTGATGGAATTGCGGCACGCCTTTCGGGAATCCGACGCGCCGTTGTTTGTCGGGTACATTGGCGAAACCGATTCGCTGGCGCATCTGGGCGGCAAAGAGCATTTGAAAACCTTCCTGCAAACCGTTGATCGCACGATGGAGGAATTGATCGCCGAAGCCGCAGCAAGCGGCGGTCATCTGGAAGTCGAGATGTTTTCCGATCACGGCAACCGGTATGACACGTACAAAAACGTGAAGCTCAATGACGCGCTGGCAGAAGCGGGCTTCGTCACTGAAAAGACCGTCAAAGATGAACGCAGCGTTGTGTTGCCGAAACACGGCCTGGTTGGAGCTTCGATGCTGTTCACGCAACCGCAAAACCGCGCGCGCGTGGCTGAAGTCGGTGCGGCTACGACAGGTGTGGATTTCGCTGTTTACAGGTCAGACGAAAACACGATTGAGCTTGTCAGCCGACGCGGACGCGCTCGTCTGCTGAGAAACGGCGAGCGGTTCAAATACGAAGACTTGGGCGGCGATCCTTTGAAGCTGGCGACGATTATCGAAACGATGAAAGCCACAGGTGTGATAAAAGCCGACGGCTTTGCTTCCGCCGACGATTGGTTCGCGGCGACGCGCGAACACAGTTATGTGGATCCGCTGCGGCGACTGTTCGACGGATTCACCAAACACATCAAAACGCTGGCCGATGTGATTGTCAGTTACGAAGACGGCTATTTGCTCGGCAGCCCTATGCTGACGTATCTGGCCGAAATGCGAGCCACGCATGGCAATTTGCTGCGCGGCGAAACCGAAGGCTTTGCAATGTCCACGCGACAAGAACTGCCGCCGTCTGTGCGCGGCTATGAACTCAATCAACTGTTCACGCTGGATCAACGAACAAAGGTTCACGGCCATTTCAGCGGAAACGGCCATTGCCAGCTTGGCCCTGCGTTGGCACAGCATGTACTCCAATCGGCCCGCACAAACTCTCAGCCTTGAGCTAAATCGAAGCAGAAAACTTTGAAACAGGATGAACATGATTTTTTTCAGGATGAACAAGATTCAAACCTGACCGAAATCTTGCCGGAATTGAGCGTCGTGTAAATCCTGCCGCAAATCCTGGTCATCCTGTTTTGAAAGGTTGTCTCAATCCAGCTTGTTTTGATTTAGTGAACTCAGATTTTCCCACTGATTTCTGAAACTTGTTGATGGTCACTTTTGATGGATGGGGCTGCTCGTCGTAACATTCACTCCGTCTGGAAACGCTCGCAATCTGACAGAGCGTGCAAACTGACATCAACAGGTTTTCCCGCTATGGCAAGCGAAGTCGTTTCGGAACAATCCATCAAACTGCGCCATTACCGTTATACGGGCGAATTGCTGTCGCTGTTTTTGACCTTTTTGCTGTTGAGCGGCCTGTACGCGCTGGCGGCGATTTTCTTTCCTGAAAGCTGGACGACGACAATCAAGGCGTTGCTGATCACGCTGGCCGGGTTGGCGGTGTATGTGTTCAGCGTCAAGCTGCAACAACGTGCGGCGTTCGGGACGCTGGTGCGCGTCAGCCCGCGACAGTTTCCGGAACTATACGATCTGGCTTCGGTTGCCGCAGAACGGCTTTCCAGTCCGCCGGTGGCGGTGTACGTCAAACGGGCTTCGGAAATGAACATTTACACGCTGGGATTGTGGCAACGTCCGATCATCGTGTTGACTTCGTCGCTGGTGGATCAGATGGGACCGGACAACCTGCAATTTTTCATCGGGCGCGAAATCGGCCACATCCAGGCAGGGCACACCTGGTTGCGAACATTGTTGAAACCGTTGGGAGCGGATGTTCCTGTGATTGGGAAATTGCTGAACAGCGTCATTTTCGGCGACTGGATTAACCGCACGGAATTCACAGCGGATCGCGCGGGGTTCATTGCCTGCCGGTCGCTGACGACGGCGGTCAGCACCATGTTGAAATTCGGCATCGGCGTTCGGCTATATGAAAAACTCGACATCCGCGAGTTTCTGGAACAGATTAACGAAGTTCGCAACGTCAGCGGCCATTTGACCGAAATCATGGCTGAAATGCCGTACCTGACCCAACGCATTCGGTCGTTGGTTCGGTTTGCGTTGTCGGAGCGGTATCAACCGTTCGCATCGGAAAAACGCGGCCAGACAAAGATTCTGAAAGCGATTCCGGAAGCCTTCGTCTCGTCAAAACTGCGTTTGGACGAATTAGACCTTCCGTCGCAGACCAACCACGCGTCCGGACAAAGCGAGTTGACAGAAGATGAGCAGGTTACAGTTGCCGATTTGACGCTGGACGACCTGGACATCGTCAATGCGTTTGATCCGCGGAAGATGCTGGTTCGTGTCAGTGATTCGGCGGAATTTCAGTTGCGCAGCTTGCTGACGCGCATCGGGCGAAATCAGGACAACGACATCGTGCTGAATCATGATCGCGTCAGTCGGTATCACGCCGAAATTCTGTGCGAAGATCAAACGCTGAAAATTGTGGATAAAGGCAGTCGCAACGGCGTTTGGGTAAATGGCCAGCGCGTAAAAGATTCGACAGAATTGAAATCCGGCGACAAACTTCGCATCGGAAAACAGGAATTCCAATTGATCGTCAGGGAGAATGGAGAAACACAATGACCGCAACGCAGCCGAGTCAGGAAAACGAAATGGAAACCAAAATTCGCCGGATGGCGGAGGAAAGTCTTGACGTTAAACGCCGCTTTTTTGATCGCTCCAGTGCCGACGTCGCCGAAGCTGCGCGGCTGATCATTGCTGCAATGCGCGCAGGAGGGAAACTGCTGATTTTCGGCAATGGCGGTTCGGCAGCCGACGCGCAACACATTGCCGCCGAGTTGGCGTTCCGAATGGGGCGCGACCGGCAAGCGTTGCCGGCAATCGCATTGACTACGGATTCGTCATTGCTGACAGCCATCAGCAATGACCGGCATTTCAATTTTGTCTTCGCCCGCCAAATTCAGGCGCTGGGCCGCAAAGGCGATGTTGTGCTGGCGATTTCGACCAGCGGCAATTCGCCCAACGTTGTTGAAGCCGTCAAGCAGGCTCGCGCGTTGGAGATGACGACTATCGGTTTGTTGGGAAATTCCGGTGGCGAATTGGCAACGCTGGTTGATTTGCCGCTAATCGTTCCACACCACGAAACCCCGCGCATTCAGGAAGTCCACATTGCCATCAGCCATATCATCTGTGAATTAGTCGAAGACGAACTTTGCCCGGTTTGAGAAATATGTCTATTTACAACTTCGATCCAATTGAGTTTTCGCGCATTGCCACGTACTCGTTGTTTGACCGACCGAGTAAAGTGACGGTGCGCGATTTTGCTGTTCCGCTGACGGACGAGCAGGCCTTGGCGACTACGGCATTGCTGGATTCGCTGCCAAACATTCTGGCGGCGGAAAGTTTTCGCGCCATCGTCTCTGCGATCATCGAAGCCAAAGCCAAAGGGCGCGCGATTATCTGGGGCTTCGGTGGCCACGTCATAAAAACCGGATTGGCTCCGATCCTGATTGATTTGATGGAGCGCGGATTCGTCACCGCGTTGGCGACGAATGGTTCCGGCGTGATTCACGATTTTGAAATTGCCTTGGCCGGTTGGACTTCGGAAGACGTGGATAGTGCGCTCGGTTCCGGTGCGTTCGGAATGGCCGAAGAAACCGGGCGATTGGTAAACGACGCCATCAAACGCGGAGCCGCCGACGGAATCGGCATTGGCGAAACAGTTGGGCGAATGCTGGTGGAAACGAATCCTCCGCACGGCGGATTTTCGTTGCTCCACGAAGCTTACAAACGCAAAGTTCCCGTGACGGCTCACGTGACCATCGGAACAGATATCGTTCACATTCATCCGCAGGCCGACGGGGCTGCTATCGGCACGGCCAGCTACCACGATTTCAAACTCTTTACTTCAATTGTGCGCGATCTTGATGGCGGAGGCGTTTACTTGAATTTAGGCTCCGCTGTGACACTGCCGGAAATTTTCCTGAAAGCCGTTACAGTGGTTCGTAACCTTGGTCATTCGCTGACGGATTTCACTACCGCCAATTTCGACTTCATTCAGCATTATCGTCCAGCAACCAACGTTGTGCGTCGCCCCGTAGCCAATGGTGCAGGCAAAGGGTATAGCCTCACCGGCCATCACGAATTGATGATCCCATTGCTGGCTGCGGCGATCCGGTGTCAGGTTGTAGGTGACAGATGATAGGTTGCAAGTGTCAGGTGAGAGGCCGCAGGTGGTCGGTTGTAGTTGTCAGTTTTCCATTGCCCGTTGATAATCCCAGCTCACTTCAAATCTGAAACCCGAAACCTGTCACCTGAAATCTAACAATGATTGAACTAGCTATCAGAGCCGCGCGTGAAGCCGGAGCGATCCTGCAGGATTTTGCCGCGCGTGGTTTTCGCATTGAACACAAAGGCCGCATCAATCTGGTCACCGAAGCCGATCTGGCCAGTGAACGCCACATCAA
>JAEUQP010000341.1 GCA_016789645.1 Acidobacteriota bacterium
CAGCAAAAAGTTTGGCAAAGGGCGCTGGCGAAAAATGAAAGGCATTGCTAAAGTGAAATTGCTTGATGGCACGATACATACTACCGAGATTCATTGGTATGAAGCTCACGGAATTGGTAAGCGTGACTTCAAAATCAAACCACCCTTGTTAGATTGAAGGCTTATGAACGAACAAGACCTCGCAACAAAATTTGCTGTTTGCATAGATAATTCTGGCAACGAACTCAGTTTGGAAATCGGCAAGCTTTACGAAATTGTCAACGACCAGGAAGCTGTCCGGCACGGATATGTACGGGTCATTGACGAAAGCGGGGAAGATTATTGGCATGCCGCCTCAATGTTTTATTTGATGGACGTACCAAACGAATTGGCGACAACATTGCACAAAGTTTATGCCTCTGCTTAATTTTTCTGCGCCTGAATAATGTTTTCTCTGACTAAGCCATCTCCCGAACGCATCCAGCAATTTCTTGATACTCAGCGTGAGCTTCTTTTGTCGTATGCGCATGTTGGAGCGACGAACGGCACGCTTCCCGCCGGGTATAACATTGATCACAATCGAATTCAGCTTGGTTATGGTGAGCAGACTTTTCGTCGAGCGATTCACGCTGTGCGGAACTGGAAAATGCACGACTTGGGCTGGCTGGAATTGTGCTGGCCGAATGCGCTGATTGAGGTCGGCTCTACGGTCGCAGTGTTGTGCAGTCATTTTGGATTTTGGTCGTGTCATCCGGCAAAGATTGTCTATGTGGTTGACGAAGCGGACGAACATTCGCGTCGCTTCGGGTTTGGGTACGGAACGTTGCCTGCTCACGATGAAATCGGCGAAGAGCGGTTTTTGATCGAATGGCAACTCAAAGACGATAGCGTCTGGTATGACATTCTGGCGTTTTCGCGGCCTGCTTCGATGATGGCCAGGTTGGGGTATCCGTTGGTACGAATGCTGCAAAAACGGTTTGGAAAAGAATCGAAAGACGCGATGTTGCGTGCGGTTGCCGAGCCATTGGCGACTAAGTAAGATGCCGCAACTTTATTCTCATATTCAGGAGACACACATGACTTTTGTTCGCAGGGCTGCGTTGTGCAGCCTGTTGGTGGCAATTACTGTTTTGGCGTCAAGCTCAACGCAGGCTCAATCGTCAATCAACTGGGATTCGCTTCAAAAAGAAGCCGTTGAGTTGTTTGTTCAGTATCTGAAGATTGACACGACCAATCCGCCAGGAAATGAAACGCGCGCAGCCAATTTCTTTGCCGAACTTTGCAAGCGCGAAGGCATCGAGCATCAGGTTTTCGAACCGTTCCCAGGGCGCGGAACCTTGTGGGCGCGGTTGAAAGGCGATAGCAGTCAGCGGCCCATCATTTTGTTGAATCACACCGATGTCGTTCCGCATAGCCCGGAGTTTTGGTCAGTTCCGGCATTTAGCGGGCAAATCAAAGATGGGTTCATTTATGGGCGTGGCGCGCAGGACATGAAGTCTGTCGGGTTGGCGCAGTTTATGGTCATGGTCGCGCTGAAGCGAGCAAAAGTCCCTCTCAAGCGAGACATCATCTTTTTGGCAACTGCGGATGAGGAAGCGGGGGGATTGCTTGGGGCAGGTTGGTTTGCCAAGCATCATCCGGAATTGTTGGGCAAAGCTGAATTTTTGTTCAACGAAGGCGGAAGCAATATGGTGGACCAGAACGGCAAGGTTCTGGCCGTCGGCGTTGGCCCTTCGGAAAAAACTCCCGCCTGGTTACGACTGACGGCGACGGGCGAGCCAGGACACGGTTCGATTCCGCGTCCGAATTCCGCTGTGAACCGATTGCTGCGGGCATTGAACCGGTTATTGGATTATTCGCCTGCGGTTCAGTTGACGCCTGTGGTTGAGCAATCATTCAAAGCTTTAGCTCCGTTGTTGCCGCCAGATTTGGCCGCGAAATACTCCAACCTGCGCGAAGCGATCAAAGACCCGGCCTTTGCGCGAACGCTGGAATCTGATCCCGGAGCAAAGGCTCTGACCCGCAACACAATTTCCGTCACCATGCTCAATGGCGGCAACAAGGTCAATGTCATCCCACCCGTGGCGACGGCTGAAATTGACACGCGGCTGGTTCCCGGCGAAAAACTGGATCGCTGGATTGCCGAATTGCGCGACGTCATCAAAGACGATTCGGTCAAAATCGAAACCGTGTTGGCGTTTGAGGCCAATGCTTCGCCAATTGACAGCGATCTGGTTAAAGCCGTTGCCGATGTTGTTCAGCGGCGTTATCCGGGCGCAATCATTTCGCACCCTGTGCTGGCTGGCTTTACCGACAGTCATTATTTTCGCGTGTTGGGAGTTCACAGTTATGGATTTTCTCCGTTCGTCGCTCCAGGCAGGGAACTGGGGGGAGGTTTTCATGGCAACGATGAACGCATTGGGCAAAAAGCCTTTGCAGACGGGGTGAAATTCTTTTACGACGTGATCGAGCGTTTAGCGAAATGAGGTAATAGGATGGCTTCTATCGAACTGAAACGGCGAATTCGCTGGGCTGATGCCGACGCAGCCGGGCGACTGCATTACCCTCGCATCTTTGAGTATTTCGAAGAAGGCGAAATCGAATTGCTCCGTTCAGTGGGAATTGAATTTCTGAGCGGCAGCCAGGAAGTTCGTGAATATGACTTTCCGCGGAAACACGTGGACGCTGTCTTTCATCGAATGTTGCCTCTGGATGCTCCATTTGTGATGCGCGTGACTGTGGGCAAACTTGGCAACAGTTCAATCCGTTACGATTACCAGATTTTCAGCGACGACGAATGCACGCAATTGGCTTTGGAAGGATCAATGACCGTGGTTTGCGTTAAAAACGGCAGGCCCGCAACACTTCCTGAAACGTTGCGGGAAGCGTTGTCATGATGTGAAGGAAGCCAAACTTCTTTCTGCCGAACAGCCTGATACATCGCCAATCAGATTCTTCATTTCCGTTTCGTCGCCCATCCACTCTGAACCGATAGTATTTAGTGGTGCGTAGAGTTGGTCAAAAATTGGCTGCGCGGTAATAACGAAACCATCCAAAAGCAACAACAGTTCGAAATCGCTCTGGCGCCATTTGCCGCCTTACTGCAGTTTAGTCTGGGTTCAGCATTTAGAAAGCAGAGCGGAATTTTCTTTTCAAAGCGAATGGTGTTGACGCCCCCCAAATTCCGAACTGCTGTTGGCTTCAGCTTGGTGCGAGGAGGTTAGGTGTCTATTGTTCTCAAAGTTCGCCGTTTCGTTTTCGTGATCCTTGCCGGACTAGCGCTTATACCCTTTGCAGTCCCAGTGCTGTATGCGGAACGGTTACCGGTCAAGCTTTACACCACTGCCGACGGCTTGCCGAGCACGCAGATCAAACGCATTGTGCGCGATTCGCATGGCTTCCTCTGGTTTTGCACGCGCAATGGCCTGAGCCGTTTCGACGGCGCCGAATTCGTCAATTACAACATCATAGACGGCTTGCCAGATCCGACGATTAACGATCTGCTCGAAAGCCGTAGCGGCGTTTATTGGGTGGCGACCAATGGAGGCGGCGTGAGCCGCTTTGACCCTCGTGTTTCGACCGCTACGCAGTCCGCTTTACGCTTCAAGCATTACGCAGTCGGCATTCATATAGCCAGCAACCGCGTCAATCGTCTCTGCGAAGATTTGCTAGGACGCATCTGGGCGGCAACGGATCGCGGTATTTTCCGGCTCGAAGCAAAGCACGATGCGTCGTTTCAGCAGGTGGATTTGCCGGTCACCCCGCGTGCTCCCGGGGAAGAATCTGCCAATGCGATCATGGCTGACCGCAGTGGCACAGTCTGGGTAGGGTTTTCCTCCGCCGGACTTTTTCGTGTATGGCCTGACGGGCGGATTGAGCAGTTCGCGCAACGGGCAAAATTGCCGATTACACCCATTAACTCATTACTTGAAGATCGCACTGGCCGCATTTGGGTTGGAACTTGGGGGCACGGCCTGTTTCGCATAGAGGACGGAACAGGTTCGAATCAACCGCTGGCTGCACAGCAATTCACGACAAAGGATGCCTTGCCAGCAGACAGCGTTCACTCAATGTACCAGTTTCCCGACGGGCGTTTGTGGGCGTTTACAGAAATGGGAATCGCTGAGTTTGATGGGAACGCTTTCAAACCACTTGATCAAATCAATCGTCTGATCGGGGGAGTCGTGGAAATGGCCATGGAAGATCGAGACGGCAATCTTTGGCTAAGCAGCCTACACCTAGGTGTCACGAAACTGATCCGTCAGGGATTCACGACCTGGGATCAAAATGATGCGCCCGGACTTAGGTTTCCTTATCCTTTATACACGGACGCCAATGGTGAAATCATTGCCAATGGCATGAAGAATTGGACGATCAATCAATTTGACGGACAACGTTTCACGACCGTTCGTCCGCTCTTGCCGCCCGATCCTGGAAACCTGTGGCTGAATACCGGCGCGTACCGTGACCGCTTCGGCGAATGGTGGGTAACGAGTCGAACGGGGCTGTACCGTTTTCCTCAAGTCCGCCGGCTGGCTGATCTGGCGCATACGTCGCCGAAAGCCGTCTATCGCCTTGGCTCTGGTCTGTCCCACGATATTGTCTACCGTGTTTACGAAGATGTGCGCGGTGATCTCTGGGTCGGCGGACTTAACGAAAACGCAAACAACCTGACTCGTTGGGAGCGCGCCAGTGAAACGTTTCATCCTGTCAAAATTCCGCCGGAGATTTCGGATCCGCAAGTGCCCAGTGTTTTTCTGGAAGACCGCGCCGGAAACCTCTGGATCGCCTTTCAAGACGGCGGCTTGGTGCGTTACCGCGATGGCCGTTTCATCGTAATGCAACAGGCAGATGGTTGGCCTCACTCACAAATAATGTCCGGCTACCTAGATCAGTCAGGCCGCCTGTGGCTTGTTGGCGGGGCGGCAGGCTTGATGCGGATTGACGACCCAGCGGCGGAATCCCCCCGCCCGACACGCATTTACACGATGGCCGATGGGCTGAGCAGTGGCAACGTGCGTGCTGTGACGGGAGATCAATGGGGACGCATTTACATTGGCACGGCAGCCGGAATTGACCGGCTGGATTTGGCCTATAACAGTGTGCGCCATTACACCGCCGCCGATGGACTATCCAATGAGTTTGTCGTTTCCGCCCAACGCGACCGGAACGGGCATTTATGGTTCGGCACGATTGAGGGTTTGTCGCGGCTGGTTCCGGAACCCGATGTCCCTTCCGTTCCGCCGCCGGTGAAAATCGGTGCATTGCACGTCGCCGGCGTACCTTACGGTGTTTCTGAAATTGGAGAGGAGGCGGTTGGCACTCTGAAACTCGATGCCGCCCAAAACAACGTCCAGATTGACTATTTTGGCGTTTCTTTCGCGTTTGGCGAGCGTCTGCGTTTTCAATACAAATTGGAAAACGCAGACCGCGAATGGAGCGCGCCGACAGAACAGCGCAGCGTTAACTACGCCAATCTGGCTCCGGGGTCATATCGCTTTCTGGTGCGCGCCATCAACGCGGACGGGGTCGTCAGCGCGCAGCCAGCAACAGTCGCTTTTATGATCTTGCCTCCCCTGTGGCGGCGGTGGTGGTTCATGGTGTTGATAGTTTTAAGCGTCGGGGCGGCGATTTATGCGCTGTATCGTTATCGCGTCTCGCATCTATTGGCACTTGAACGTGTGCGGATGCGCATAGCCCACGACTTGCACGACGACATCGGCTCGAACCTCTCGCGCATCGCCATGCTCAGCGAAGTCGCGCGCCAACACCTGGGCGGAGACGATTCCGAAGTAACCGACCGCCTCACGCGCGTAGCCGCTATCTCGCGCGAATCGGTTGATGCCTTGGGCGACATAGTCTGGGCGATCAACCCCGCACGCGACCGCCTGAGCGATCTGACGCAGCGCATGCGGCGCGTGGCAGATGATTTTTGCTCCGCGCGCGACATCGCATTCGATATCCATACCGCCATTGCCGACCACAACGCGCGGCTCGACAGCGACACCCGCCGCGAAGTGCTGCTCATTTTCAAAGAATGCCTGAACAACATAGCGCGTCATTCCGGCTGCACAGCGGTCAACGCCGAATTCCGCCAGCAGGACGGCTGGCTAGTTTTGCAAATCGGCGACAACGGTAAAGGCATTGAGCCGTCTCGACAGAACAATGGCCACGGCCTCAACAGTATGCAGCAGCGCGCCGTGCGGCTGGGCGGAGAGTTGGCCATTACTTCGGACAACAGCATCGGCACAACCCTGCGGCTGACGGTTCCGCTCAGCCGCCGAAAACGCAGGTTTTGACCCTGGCCTTTACTTTGTTTGGAAACGAAACCTACACACCCACGTAGTGTCTGGTGTTCGCGTTCGCGGTAATCTGTGGTCAAGTTCCCTGCGGAAACCGCCCACGATTAGTTGCAAATACGATTCGCACCCATAAACGGCGAAGGAAATATGTCCGGTAACACTGCTCCAGCAAGCCCCCCACCATCTACCCCAATCAAGGTCGTAGTGGTCGAAGACATCCTAGATATCCGCGAGAGCCTGCGCATTATGATCAACGGCACAGAAGGTTTCCGCTGCATGGGCGCTTACTACTCCGCCGAAGAAGCGATGGAAAAGATCGGCAAGGAAGTCCCTGACGTAGTGCTGATGGACATCGGCCTGCCGAAGATGTCGGGCATCGAAGCCACGCGCCAGTTGAAAGCTCATTACCCAAAGCTTTTGATCCTGATGCTGACGGTCTACGACGACGACGAGCGTATCTTCAATTCGCTCTGCGCCGGAGCCTGCGGATACTTGCTGAAGAAGACGCCTCCCGCGCGCCTTCTTGAAGGTATCCAGGAAGCAGCAAACGGCGGCTCACCAATGACGCCCGAAATCGCCCGCCGCGTCGTCGAACTGTTCCAGCAATTTCACCCGCCAGTCCAGGCCGATTACCAACTTTCAGCACACGAAGTGCGTTTATTGAAAATGCTCGCCGAGGGACACAGTTACCGCTCCGCCGCGACCGTTTTGGGCGTTACACCGCATGCGGTGTCTTTTCACTTGCGAAATATCTACGAGAAGCTCCACGTTCATTCCAAATCTGAAGCGGTTGCAAAAGCGTTGCGAGATCATCTCATCGAATAAGTCCGTCTCGCATCTTGTCCCTCAGTCAGCAAGCCTACTTACCTATGCAGTGACAAAGCAAGTGCATAGGTTTAAATAAGGTTCAGTGCGTAAACAGGATAAGCGCACACGCTGGTGGTGCCGCAAGCCTTGATTTATCTACCGGTGTGCAAGCAAGCAGCATCAGCGAAGCACATTAACTTAATTGAACTGAGGCCATCTCGAAGCAGTCAGCCAACCCAAAGGTAACAGTTAAACTAAAGGAGAGTCATTATGGATCGCATTTCTTATGTCAAAGGATTGCTCAATCAACGTGCGCGAGGCAAAAAAAACACCGCGGCCCAACAGATCGAGGCGCTAAAAAGTCTGCCACGGCGACCTTCTTATGGTGTGCCACCTCAATGGGATGACGGGCAAGATCATGAAGTGCAGTTGATAACGCTCCGGCCGGAACATCGACGGTTACTGGGTGTAACGGAGGAATTTAAGGAGCCGGTCGGCCAGCTACCCGTGCTTCGTGTTCCCGATCCCAACCGGCCACCGACGGGAAAATCAGGATTAAGGTTAGCGACGAATGCCTTTGGTTCGGACCTGTTGGAAGGCTTGGCTTCCATTGCTGCCCAAGTCTCTGACGCTACCGCCGTTGCACCACAACCAAAGCTGCGCATCCGCGTGCAGGCAATAGTTTGCCGTAACGACGATGGCAAATTTTCCAATGGTGGTCTGGGGCAGAGCCAGAAGGAACTGGCTTCGGCATTGACGAAGACGTTTGCCCACGTCAACAAAATCTATGAAGGGACCGGGATCGAACTGGTTTTTTACCCCTCCGCCGATCTCGAAATTCGAAACGATACCCGGCTTAACCAGGACTTCATCGTGCCGGAGTCCGACCGCGCCAAGCTGACGAAAAATCCACCGCTTACTGTGGAAGAGATAAATAAACTGATCGAAGAAAAATGGACGATGCATGAACATCGCACCGCAATTGCCAAACAGTATCCTGGCAAAATGGTATTACTCTTCGCCGAGGGAACAACTGTTTTCCTGGGCGTACCACCGACGCAAGATGGCTGGCGCTGGTGTAATAAATGTCAAGGGATGTTCTTTTCGGGTGCGGGCGCCGGCAAATGCCCTGCTGGCAGCGGGCATGACGCTAACGGTAGCGGCAACTACATGCTGACGTTTATGCATGACGAAACTGCGCAACAAACTCAGGATAACTGGCGATATTGTAAAAAGTGCCAGGGGCTGTATTTTGCCGGAAATAATGCTGGAGTTTGTCCGGCTGGCGCGGCACACGACGGCACGGATAGCGGCAATTATGTGCTCGGCGTTTCCTCAACTTCCATACCAAATTCTCAGAACAACTGGCGCTGGTGTAAGAAGTGTCAAGGGCTATTCTTCGCTGATAACAACGCCGGGAAGTGCCCGGTTAGTAACACTCATGATGCCAGCGGGAGTGGTAATTACAGGCTACTGCTAGCCCACGAACAGGCGCTGCGTTGGGTTATTAGCTCTCCATCCGGCGGAGGCTTCTCTTCGCATGACATGGAGTTTGCCAAACTCTCCGAATGGGTTCCTGATTCGGACGCGGGGGCAGCCTCATACGCGACCTTAGTTGCCCACGAAACGGGCCATTTCCTGCACTTATGGCATACGTTCTATCAAATCGGTCTCACCGACCAAGAAAACGGCGATACTAAACTAACCAATGCTGGCAAGGCTGATATTTTGAGAAAGAGAATTGCCGCAGTTCTGGAGGGGGAGCAAAAGAAGGGCGTGCCAGCCAACAAACTTGTTGACATTCTGGATGCGGACGCCCAGGTCATTTCCGACACTCCTCCTGATGATGGTGGCGAATACCTATACTATACCAACCTCGTGAATAACACTGGAGACTCATGTGGAACGATTGGTACCGTTAAATTGACTTTGACCGATGGCACATCAGTCAGCTACACGCCGGATCGTAGCCTGGTGATGAGCTATTTCAAGGGGTGTGTCAACTTCAAACAGCACTTCTCGCCCAAACAGGCTGAACGCATGCGCAATGCGCTGATCAATGGCAATCGGCGCAGGCTGGTTGGCGTGCAGCTTGGTGACACATCCTATCCCGGAGAGTACGTGTGCGCTGCGTGGAATCCGAATTCGCAACCGCAGTTCTACACCTGGAATAACACGTTCGAAGAATTCAAGAAGCAGGAAAAGCAAAAACGTGCTGAGGGAATGCGACTGCGGTCTCAACAAGCGTATACCGTCAATGGTCAAACGAAATATGACGGCATCTGGAATCCCGGGACGCATGAGCAAACTGTTATCTGGGGCTGGGCGGTCAATGATTTCAAAGCAAGGGATGCTGAGTTGAAGGGCAAGGGGCTGCGGTTGCGGCATTTCGAGTCTTACTTGCTACCGGACGGACAAGTGCGCATAAACGCCATCTGGAATCCCGGCATGCAGTTGCAGGAATGGGTTCAGGGGTGGGCACCCGCTGATTTCATTACTAAGGCAAATGGCATGCACCAGAAGGGGTTTCGTCTTGTTCATCTGAACTCCTGGAATATGGCGGACGGACAGTTACGCTTTGATGCTATTTGGGAGCCAGGCACCCAAGCTCAATGGGTGCAATTCGACCTGACTGCTGATGCATTCCAGAAGAAATATGGTGAGATGTGGGCACAGGATTTCAAACTGCTATTGCTGGATGCTTACCGCGTAGGGAATGAGATTCGATTCAACGGTGTCTGGAACCCAGATGCTGGTCCACAGTACGTGGTCTGGAACAAGACCCGTGAACAAGTAAGAGCCGATTATGACGAGATGTGGCAGCAGGGGATGAAACTCACATCAATGAGTGCAGTCCGTTTGTAATAGCAGATGGCTATCCTAGAAAAATATTATGGCTGACATCGAAACAATGATTCCTGGGCCAGGCAATAAGGAGGAGCAGTTACATGGCAGAGACTCTAACTGTTTCGGTATTGCGACTGGATGATCTGCTCGTGCTGAAGTTTGAGTTCATCAACTTGGTGCGCAAAGAGATCGTTGACCCGCAACTGGGAAGATCAAAGAAGAAACACTATGCCGGATCAAAATCAGCTAAAAATTGGCAAGATATTTCTTGATGGCAAAAATGGAAGCATAACGTCAGGGGCTTTGGGTGGATCAGGTGTGCTTAAGCTCCTTGATAGTGCCGCCAGTGAATCGGTACTCATATCCGCTGAATCGCCGACGGCTATGGCTCAGCCGATAGCGGTAAAGGGGATAATTAAATTAGGGCAAGGGCAATATGAAGCGGAGGGCAGTAATAAAGGCGGAGGAAAGGTTACTCTCAAAAACTCCGCGTTAAAAAGTACCGTTAGCCTCGACGGCGAGAATGGCAGGGCACGTCTGGGCGATAGCGGCGTAGACGGCGCGGTGTCGGTGATCGGAGCTAACGGCGCTCCCGCTGTCGAATTGCTTGCCTTGCCAAAAGAATCTGTGATTGGAGCAGGCACTGCGAATCGTCCGGGGCGGTTGACGCTGTATAACGGCAACGGCCAGCAAACCGTCAACATCACAACGGCTGATGCCAAATTTTCACTTGGCGGTGGCGGTGTCGCCGGATCAATTTCGGTGTTTTGGGCTGATGGCAAGCCGTCAGTCGAGTTACTGGCTCGGATCAATGAATCAGTCATTGCCGCAGGGCAGGTCAATCGTCCGGGCCGGTTGACAATGTATAACGGCAGCGGCCAACAAACCGTCAATCTCTCCACGACTGACGCCAAGTTCTCTCTCGGCGGTGGCGGCGTGAATGGCTCTTTGTCGGTCCTAGCGGCTGATGGCTCGCCGTTGATTGAGTTGCTTGGTAAAAAGGATGAATGCGTGATTGGACTTGGCCAATCAAATCGTCCAGGGCGAATCTCCATTTATAACGGCGGGCAAAACGAGGCCATTCGCCTAGACGGTGTTTCAGGCGATATTTTGCTGATGAATGCCGATTGCGCTGAGGAATTCGATGTCTCTGAATCTGACGTAGAGGTTGAACCCGGAACCGTGATGGTGCTCGATGAAAACGGTGCGCTCCGCCCAAGCTCGTCAGCATTCGATAGACGAGTGGCCGGCGTCGTTTCAGGGGCTGGCAAATATAAACCAGGAATTGTGCTCGACCGCCAAGTTTCAACCAAACCGCGTTTGCCGATAGCTCTGGTTGGCAAAGTCTATTGCAACGTAGACGCTTCATTCGGAGCAGTTCGAGTTGGAGATTTGCTAACAACCTCGGATACCTTAGGCCATGCAATGCGCGCCGACGACCCGCTTAAGGCTTTCGGCGCTGTCCTTGGGAAAGCTCTCCGTCCTCTGGCTTCCGGACAGGAGATGATCCCTATTCTGGTTGCACTTCAATAGATTCGGCAATTTCAAAATAACATCAACAACTGTCTAAGTAACAAGAGGAAAACCATGCCAATCTCGGTGAAGAAAAATCTTCTGGCATCTGAAACAGGCTGTTGGCTTTCGCCATATTTCATTGTCAGCAAAGAGGAGCTAAAGGAAAAATCTGTATTCTACCAAGTTACTCAGGTCTCTGTTTATAATCCTAATGCTACTAAGGTTGATGTCAGAGTAACTTTTCATTATGAGCAATCGAGCAGGTTTGAATTCTCGTTAAAAATCTTTGGTGGGTTGGCGGCGACTAAAGTAGTTGGCTACCGTAATTGTATGAGCAACATGGATTTTGCGATATTTCCAGAAACGGAGCCGTGCCAGGTTGGCCGGATAGCTGTTTACAGCCCATTGCCAATATATGCGTGCGGCCAAATCAATATGTTTCAGGAGGGGCGTTCTAATACCCCACAACCTTATTTTTTCGACCATAGAAGCTATCCGCTAACCTTTCATCCCAATTTCACCGCAGACCCTAATTTTGATTTGCATCAACTTACAATTGTACCAGGTGCCTGACGACACTTATTCCATCTCAGTTTGAATATTGCAATCTGGATAATTTCAATGGCAAGCATCTTTGATTTTCCTTGCCCTCGTTGATACTGGCTGAAAAACGCTTCAGGTGCCATAAATTCTTGCCTGTAGAGGAAGGATATGAAGTCCATCACGACTTTGCTTTTAGTTTGTTGCGGTACCCTGATCGCTTTTGGCCAGCAACTTACATTACAAGGCACGCTAACGACTGACGCACAATCGCCCGTTCCCGCCACCCGCATTAGCGTTCACGGGATTACCAATACAACTGATCAGAAAGGGCAGTACAAGCTTGTCCTGGGCGGCAGTTTCCGCGAGGGTGAGCGAGTGATTATCGCCGTCGAAAAGATCGGCTGGGTGATCAATTCTCCGCTCGATGGTGAATGGAACCTACCGAACATTCGACTGCAGAATGTCCAAACATTGAAAATCATCCTTGTTCCTAAAGGCTCCAAATCGCTCTGGTCGCATGCTCGTATCGAGAAACATATCGCCAAGCTGTCTGATGAAATTGCGCGGTTGAAAGAAGATGACGATCAACCGCGCCCGGTTGATTTCAGCTTCTACCTGCGTGAATGGGCGGAGCAGTACGGCTTTACGCCGGAACAGGTCAAAGCAGCATTTGACGAATGGGCGAAGGCGGTCGAAAAGTCAGACGATTATCGTGCGCTTGGGTTGCGCGCTTTCTACCAAAAGAACTTTCCACTCGCGGCGGAAAATTTCGTGAAGGCCGCGCAAAAAGATGAGGGCCAGATCAAGTCAGTCCAGGAGCAACTTGATAGAAACATTCTTGATGCATACAAGAATCGTAAAGACGCCGGCAGTTCGTTCAAGAACTCGTATCAGTATAAAGAGGCCTTAGAGCAATACGCCTTTGCCAAGCTTCATCTCGCGGGACTCACCTCGAAGGATAAATATTGGTATGAGCAGGCCCAGATAGAGTTGATGATTGGCAATGCGACGCGCGATATGGGAAAGGGCATTGACGGGGAAGAAGGAACTCGCTTACTCGCCAAGGCGATGGATTCGTACCAGCGTGCTTTTGTAGGTTTTACCCGTCAGCGATCGTTGAGAAATTGGGCGCTGACACAGAGGAACTTTGGAGATGCGTTGAAATCGTTAGGCGCGAGGATGGAGGACAACCAAAGCGCAAAGCTATTCGCCGAAGCCATCGCTGCCTACCACAACGCTTTGCACGTATACATCCGGGAAAGATTCCCGGAAGACTGGGCGCTGACGCATGGTCGTCTGGGCGATGCATTGCGATCGCAGAGCGCAATAATTGAGGATGCTCAAAGCGCAAAGCTGTTGGGTGAAGCTGTTGCGGCATACCAGAGTGCCTTGCTCGTCTATACTCGAGACAGATCGCAAAATGACTGGGCGTTTACGCAGAACTTATTGGGCCAAGCGTTAAAGTCTCTGAGCGAGAAAACAGAAGGATCTCCAAGCGTGAATCTGTTAGTCGAGGCTGTAACTGCCCACCGCAACGCCTTGCAGGTTTACACTCGTGAATACCTGCCGGTGGCCTGGGCGCTGACGCAGAACGATCTGGGCAATGCGTTGGAAGCACAAAGCGCCGCAGTGGAAGACGCTCAAAGCAGAAAGCTGCTGGCGGAGGCTGTCGCCGCTCACCGTCTCGCCTTGCAGGTTGAAACCCGCGAACGGTCGCCGAAAAGCTGGGCGATAATACAGAGAGGCCTGGGCAGCGCACTTTTAGCGCAAGGTCAGACGATAGCAGGTGAGGAAGGTGCGAACTTGTTGGCCGAAGCCGTGGTTGCCTATTGCAATGCCCTGCAGGTCAGAACCAGGGAGCAGTCCCCCCGACAATGGGCAGCGGCGCAGAACAGTTTGGGCAATGCACTTTTGGCGCAAGGTCAGCGCGGGGCGTCCGCTGAAAGACTGAGGCTGCTAGCCGAAGCCGTAGCTGCCTACCACAACGCTTTGCAGGTCAGAACGCGCGAGCAATGGCCGCGACAATGGGCTGAGACGCAGGACAAGTTGTGTATTGCATTCTGGTCACAAGGTACCCGGATAGCAGGAACTGAAGGTGCGAAATTACTGGCCGAAGCTGCGACGGCTTGTCGCAATGCCCTAGAGGTCAGAACCCGTGAGCAGTCACCGCAGAACTGGGCGGAGACGCAAAGCCATTTGGGAATCGCATTATCCTCACAAGGAGTGCGGATAGCTGGCTCTGAAGGTGTGAGGTTACTGGTTGAAGCCGCCGCTGCCTACCGTAACGCATTGCTGGTTATAACCCGTGATAAATTGCCGCAGCGATGGGCAGAGACTCAGCACAATCTGGGCAGTGCATTGTGGAGGCAAGCTATATTTATGAAAGGTAATGATAGGGAGAGGCTGTTTGCCGAAGCCGTCATTGCTTACCGCAATGCCTTGCTGGTCCGAACTCCCGACCATTTGCCGGAGAAATGGGCGGAAACACAATACGGGCTTGGCGAAACCTACTACTTCTCGGCTAGATGGAGTGACGCTGCGGAATGTTTTGCTAGTCTGTTGGCGCGGCGTCAGACCAATGAAATAGCTACTTTTTCTTATTCACGCCTGAGTGATATTTACCACGAGAGATTGTTTGAGTACGAATTGGCTTTCAAGCTGCATCAAAAGCGGCTGGCTGATTTCCCTGATAATCTGAATGCATTGGTTAATTTCGCGGAGACGCATTTTACCACGGGCAGATTTGCCGAATGTGAGCGACGGATCGCGGCGTTGCTTGCCAATCACCAAATCGCGGCGAGCACCTCATTAGCCTTGCGTATGATAGACATTGCCAATTCGCTGGCGATGAACCAAGCCGATCAGGTTCCACCCAAACTTGAAGCGATAATTCGAGCCATTACTGATCAGCCGGAAAACTTCAAATTTACCTGGACTTTCAATGGCACGCTGCATTTCATGGGGGAGAATGAAAAGTTGGCTGCCTACCGCGATTGGCTGAAGTTGTTGTTCAGTGCCGCGGAGGGTAAGAACCGCGATGCTGTCCTTAAGGTTTTGCGGGAAGCAAAGGCTGGATTCAAGTGGTAGCAAGCGGAAGCTCAGGCGATGCCCAAAGTTTTTATTAGCTATAACCGAGCCGATTTGAAGCACGCGCTGGCGTTGGAGCAGGCAATGCAGTCGCATGCCGTAAGCGTGTGGCGCGACCAGCATAGCCTGTATGGCGGGCAGCAGTGGCCGAAAACCATCGGCGAAGCGCTGGCTGATTGTGACGCGGTGTTGCTGCTTTGGTCGGCGAATGCCACCGCCGGACATTACGTTGAATTCGAGTGGAACACGGCGCTGGCTTTGAAGAAAAAGATCATTCCTTTGCTGCTCGACGACGCGACGCTGCCACCTGCGCTTACAGCCATCAATGCGATTCCTCACCGTGATCCGGATGAAACTGTAGCTCAAATTTTGATGGCTCTGCCGATTCAGCCGCAGATGCAAGAGACGGAACGGCGCGAACGTGTCATCAAACAGCTTCAGTGCATTACAGCTTCTGAACCTGCCGAAGCATTGGCGCAGGCCAAGGCGCTTTTCTCACAAAGCAATATCAATGTCGGTGGTCATTTGATTCAGGGCGGCGACGTAAACGTAACGCTCGGCGAAAGTCGTCAGTTATTTCCAACGGTTGTCGCTGCATTAGTCGTCATCGTCATCGTCGTAGTGGCATCGTTTTACTTCACCTCAAGCAGCCGCCGCGCGCTGTCCCAAGCTGCGGCTTCGCCGACTGTCGAAGAGATGACTTACCTGCGCGGTCAGGTGGAAAATGCCGAAGGAAAGCCCCTAGACGGGGCAACCGTGAGGGTGGATGACATCGGCAAGCAGCCGTTGGAGACTACGACGACGAGCAGCGGTGGCTTCATTATTGAAAATATTCCCGCCCGCATCGGCGATCGCGTTCGCGTCTACATCAGCAAGGAAGGGCATGAGACTCAAAATCAGTACGTTGCGCTGCCCGGCCCGCTGCCGACAGTCAGGTTGAAAAGAAAGTGATGAAAGCCGTTTGGCCCGTCAACCGCTGACGCCTGCGCGATTGCTCGACACCGGAGCGGTGCGTCCGGCACCTGCTTCCTGCCGAATGCGCTGCTGACCGGCGACGTGGAATACAAGCCGCGCAAGGCGTCTGCACCATCGCCAATACGGCGCAAGCGATTGTCGGCAATGCGACGACGGTCTGCCAGCAGCGGAACGGCTTCTTGACCTTCTGGCCGAGCAATGCTGTGACGAGGCCGCTGGCAGCGACCTCAAACTTCCAAGCAGGCAGAAACTTTAATCGCTATTACACGGCAGGATTGGGAACAGGCGGCGCTTTCAAGATGTACGCTTCACAAACCATCAATCTAGTTGTAGACGTTTCCGGGTATTTCGCGCCGTGAGTAGGCTGATTTCTGACGTTAGCCGCAACCACACGGTGCTGGAGGCTCTGAAAGGGAAGCGGCTTATTGCTTTACAGATTCGGTAGGGACAGCATTTGGAGAAAGGGTTTCTTTGTAGATAAGTACAGGCATTCCGACAGGCGTCGTTTTATAAAACTCTTTCGCCGCAAACATGGGGATTCGCACGCAGCCGTGGCTGGCAGGTTTGGTTGGAACAGATTTTGAGCCGTGAATTGCCGTGCCGTACATAAAATAAACCGGGTAATACATCTCGCCGAGCGCGCTTTTTTTCCAGCCAGGGATTTTCTGGCGAACCTGATATCTGCCCGGATGGGTGATGGCGTCGCGCGCCCAGCCTTCAGAAACGAATTCTTTACCGTTGCCGGTCGAAACGGGCAATACGCGGGTGACGGTTCCCGTGTCATCCACCACAAACAGCACTTGGCGAACCAGGTCAACTTCGATATGAGCCGCGCCGGTTTCAGTTGGCGTGGGACGATCAGCGGTCATCAGCGTGTCGAAGGTTGCGCGCGTCAGTTGCCCCGACGGTTTCAACCGCTCGACTTTTTGAAAGGCAATCAGCGCATTTCTGGAAGCCTCATCCCAACTGCCGTCAATTTTTCCAGTCCAATAGCCCAAATCCCTCAAACGCTGCTCAGCTTGACGATGGTCTTTAGCGGTTAGCGGCTTCGCTTTTTGCGGCTGCTTGGGGGAGGTGGTTGAACGTGATTTTTCAGGAGCAATTCTGGGGCGAGTGGACTGAGCGTCAACCTGTGTGACGAAACTGGCAAACAGGCAAACGATCAGTGTCGGGATCAGAAAACCGCGGGGGCGAAGTCGGCGTGAAAAAGCATTCGTCAAAATCGCTTGGTACAACATAGTTTCCAACTTAACACGAAAAGATTGTAAACAGGCTCCTGAATTTAACGGGGTTTGATTTCTCGCCCATTGACGGCAGGGGCATTGGCGACGGCTTCTTTCAGCCGTTCGATCACATCACGACTGAGTTCCTCGAAATCGGCTTGAATGGTGAACCCGGCAGCGTTGGCGTGGCCGCCTCCGCCAAAGTGTTCGGCGACGCGGGCGACGTTGACTCGGTTTTTCGAGCGCAAGCTGGTTCGATAGGTCGAGTTCGGCAATTCACGGAAAAAGGCTACAGCTTCGACATCGCCGACGGTCAGCGGGTAAGTGATGATGCCATCGGAATCGTCTTCTGTGGCGCCGCTCTGTTCCTGCGCTTCTTTAGTCATGGTGATCCAGGCGATACGCCCTGACTCATCGCGTTGCAGGGTGGACAGCACCGCGCCGACCAACATGATTTTGGCGTACGGATAATTATAAAAAATTGCCTGCGAAAGTTTTGCCGGTTGGGCTCCGTATTTGACCAGGTCGCTGGCGATTTTGAAGGTGCGTTCGGTGGTGTTGGAAAAATGGAACGAGCCGGTATCAGTCAGCAATGCCGCATATACGCAACTGGCAATTTCAGGCGTGATTTTGGCTCCTATGGCTTTGGCCAGGTTATAGATCATTTCGCCGACGGCGGCGGCGGTCGAATCAATCCAGTTCAAGTCGCCAAATAAAGCTGTGGTTGAGTGGTGATCTATGTTGACGACGAATTGATCTTTCAGCGAAGGAAGCCCGGGGCGAGTGACATCGCTGCATTCAATCACGAAAACGGCGTCGTAATCACGATCAATGTCTTTGACGACGCGCACGTCATTGGCGCCTGGAAGCCTGGAATACGAATGCGGCACGCTGTCGCACATGATGACTTCGGCTTCTTTGTTCAAGCAACGCAATATCCAGCAAAGAGCGAGAGACGATCCCAGACTGTCGCCATCAGGACGAATGTGGGATGTGATGGCAAAGCGGTTGTGCTTTTCAATCAGATCAATGACTTGGCCTAACATACCTTCACAATTGCGGAGTGGGGATTGCGGGTCGCGGATTCGCTTTGGCGATGCTTCCGGTTTGATTGGATTGTATTTTGCCGAGTGTCGGAAAGAAGAGCCTTGGTTCAATCCGCAATCGCCAATCCTCAACCCGCGCAATCATTCTTCCGGCAACTCCTTTTTGATTTCTTCCATCAACTGCAACATATGATCGCCGTGCGCGATCGTTTCGTCGTAAACAAAAGTCACCTCCGGCGTGTGGCGTAATCGAAACCGTTGGCCGATCAACTGACGGAAAAACGTTCTTTCGCTGTTGAGTATCTCGAGCGTGTCTTTTTGTTCTTGCGGGGAGCCGAAAACGCTGACGAAAACGCGTGCATGGCGCAAATCGGGGCTGACCTTGACTTCAGTGATGGTGACAAAGCCCAGGCGATGATGAGGCATCTCGCGCGAAATAATCGCGCTGATTTCATTCTTGAGTTCGTGCGCTAATCTGTTCGGACGATACTGCATAAATCAGTTTCCAGTCCTCAGTTTCCGGTTTCCAGTGTCATAGCAGAAGCGTTGCCTTGAAGGCTGGAAACCGGAAGCTGAAAACTACAACTGCGTCGGGGCGACTTTTTCAACGATATACGCTTCGATAATGTCGCCGATTTTGTAATCGCTGAAGCGATCCACCGTGATGCCGCACTCGTAGCCTTGTTGGACTTCGCTGGCGTCGTCTTTGAAGCGACGCAAGCTGCCAATCGAAGATTCGAAGATGACGACGTTGTTGCGGATCAAACGAGCTTGCGCCGTGCGTTTGATCGAACCATTAATGACCATACAACCGGCAATGGCTCCAACTTTCGGCACTCGAATGATGTCGCGAACTTCCGCTTTGCCCAGAACGACGTCTTTCAACGTGGCGTCCATCAAGCCGAGCATCGCGTTGCGAATTTCTTCTTCAACCTTGTAGATAATCGAGTGGAGTCGAATATCCACATCTTCCTGTTTGGCGATTTCTTCAGCGCGGGATTCAGGGCGTACGTTGAAACCGATGATGACGGTTGCCGCCCCGGTATCTGTCGCCTGAGACGCGCTGGCCAGCAGCACGTCGTCGTAAGTAATCGCACCGACAGCGGAACGGATGATACGAACCTTCACTTTATTGGTGGAAAGTTTGGTCAACGTATCCTTCAGCACTTCGACTGAACCTTGCACGTCAGCCTTGAGGATAACCAGCAGTTCTTTGACTTCGCCGGATTCCATCTGCGCGGCAAGTTGATCCAGTCCACGTGCTGCCGAGCGAGCCAATGCCGTCGTGCGAGCTTTTGCTTGACGGAATTGAGCGATCTGTTGCGCTTTGACAACGTCGTCCACAACCTGGAATTGGTCACCAGCAGAAGGGACGCCTTCCAAGCCGAGGACTTCCACAGGAGTGGCTGGCCCGGTTTCTTGCACTCGTTCGCCCAAATCGTTGACCAGGGCGCGAACTCTGCCGGAAAAGTTGCCGACGATGAAAGGATCGCCAATGCGCAATGTGCCGTTCTGCACCAGGACAGTCGCAACGGCGCCGCGACCGCGATCCAACTTGGCTTCCAGCACGGTTCCGGTCGCTTTGCGTTTTGGATTCGATTTAAGTTCCAGGATGTCTGCTGTCAGCAGAATCATTTCCAGCAACCCATCAATGTTTTGGCGTTTCTTGGCGGAAACCTCGACCATTTCCACATCGCCGCCCCAATTGCTCCACAGAACATTTCGGTCGGCCAATTCCTTTTTCACGCGTTCCGGATTGGCGTCCGGCTTATCCACTTTGTTGATGGCGACGATGATCGGGACATTGGCAGCTCTGGAATGTTCAATGGCTTCGATGGTTTGTGGCATTACACCATCGTCCGCCGCCACTACCAGCACAACAATATCCGTGACTCTGGCTCCGCGAGCGCGCATCAACGTGAACGCTTCGTGACCTGGAGTATCCAGGAAAACGACCCGTCGGGTCACGTTTACGGCTTCGGAACTGGGAACTTCGACGGAATACGCGCCGATGTGTTGGGTAATGCCTCCAGCTTCGCCTTCTGCAACTCGCGCTGAACGAATTGCGTCGAGCAGGCTGGTTTTCCCGTGGTCAACGTGTCCCATCACCGTAATGACCGGAGCGCGCGGATCGGTGTCGTCCATGGCTTCGGGAGTGATCTCGAATTCCGATTCGATAATCATGTCCTCGAAGTCGCCAAACGTGACTTCAAACCCGTATTCGTGCCCGAGCTCAATCGCCAGATCGTGACTCATGATCTGGTTGATTGTGGCCATCACTCCGCGTTGCATGAGCGCGGCCACCACATCGCGTGCTTTGACATCGAGTTTTTCGGCAAACTCACGAACAGTGCTTCCTTCCACCAAACGCACCGGCTTCAAATCCGCCGGGATCATTTTTTGAGCCGTAACGGGCAGCGCCTGTTTTCGTAATCCCAGTTTCTGAGTATTACCATCCTGGAACTTGTCGCGTTCTTTGTCTTTTCCGCGATGCTGGTTGCGACCTTTCGGCTTCTGATCTTTCGGCGGAATGTAAACCGTGCGCTGTTGCGCGCCAGACGGCAACAAATGCGGGTCTTTAGGCTTCAGGTCACGTGTTTGATCCTTTTTCAGCAGCAGGGAAGGATCAAGTTTGCCCGTCGTGCCAGACTTGGTGGTCAATGCTGGCTTCTCAGACTGGAACCTGGCCGAAGTTGTCGGCGAAGGCTTCGGCAGCGGCTTGGTGGGCATCGCCAATTTAATGACCTTGGTCCCCGTATCGCTTGGTATGCCGGCAGGTTTGGGCTGTGATTTATGAATCGTCGGTTGCGAAACCGGTTGTGCCGGTAGTTCCACCACAGAAGGTTCAGTGACTTGAGCCGGTTCTTGAGCCGCGATTTCAGGCGCTTCAACTATCGGAGCTTCCTGTTCAACAACTGGTTCGATCAGCTCAGGTTCGGCTTCGCCTATTTCTTCAATTGAAGGTTCGACAGGCAATTCCGTCGCGGGAACAGGTTTCACCGGTTGCGGCAACTTGACCAACCGAGACTTGGGAGATTCCACTTCTGCAGGCAAAGGCTGTGCAGGTGCGGTTGGTTGTTGCGCAGGTGCCTTGGCCTCAATTTCAGGGGCGGCCTTGGCAGGAGCTTTCGCCTGAGGCTCAGCCTTGACCGGAGGCGTCAGCGGTTTAAGGACGGTTGCTGTCGCCGACCGTTGAGCCGTAGGTTGTTCTGTGTGTGGTTTTTCGATTTTCGCTTCGACTTTTTCCGGAGTGGTTGAAGCGAGGTGTTCAGGCGATTCGGGTTTGGTCACTGGCGCAGGAGCGGCCGCTGTTGGATGTTTTATCAATCTTGCAGTTGGCTTGGCAGCCACAACCTCTTTCTTTGGGTAATACATTTCGCGGATTTTGGCCGCAATAGGGTCTTCCAGTGTGTTCGAAGGCACACTGACATCAACGCCCAGACGACGGGCGTCTTCGAGCACTTTCTTGCTCTCCAACTTTAATTCTTTGGCTAAATCGTAAATTCTGACCTTGCTCATTTATTCCTTTCGACTCATCGGAATGGGTAGCGCTGTGTTCAAGTTGTGTAGGCGTTGACCAAGTCATTGCTTGTCACCCTGGTCTTTATCCTCCGCGCCTTGAGCAGAGTTTTCAGTCTCATCCGTGGTTTCTTCGCCTTCTTCGGACTCCTCGGCTTCTTCACTTTCTTCTTCCGAAACTTCGCTGCTTTCTTCTTCAGGTTCTTCCGCTTCCTCTTCAGATTCTTCAGTTTCGGACTCTTCGGCAGGTTCTGCGCCTTCACCAGATTGCTGGTTGGCGTGAGCGCGACGGGCTTCGGTCAGGGCGCGTGCCATGTCCAGAAGCTCTTCAGCATCGTCAACGCTGACATCCAGCCATTCACAAATGTCATCAACAGAAGCTTCCGCCAACTGTTCGACTGTTTCAATGCCGTGTTCAGCCAAAGCATCGGAATCGCTGACGGAAATGCCTTCGATGGATGACAGTTTCACGACCGGCGCAGAAATCATCAATTCCATCTGCGACGCGATTTCGCGTTTCATTTCTTCTTCGCTGCGAATATCGATGTCCCAACCGACCAGTTTGGCAGCCAAGCGTACGTTTTGTCCTCGTTTGCCGATGGCCAAACTTTGCTGTTCGTTTTCGACGATCACCTGCAGCTTTTTGTCTTCAAAATCCAGCACTGTGACTTTGCTGACTTTGGCAGGAGAGAGAGCGTTGGCGGCAAAAATCGCCGGGTCTTCTGACCATTCAATGATGTCAATTTTTTCGCCGCGCAGTTCGCGGATGATAGATTGCACGCGCGAACCCTTCATCCCCACGCAAGCGCCGACCGGGTCCACATCGCGTTCGTTGGACAAGACTGCGATTTTGGCGCGCTCGCCAGGTTCTCTCACTGCCGCCTTGATCTGCACCGTGCCGTCGTAAATCTCCGGCACTTCCATTTCAAAAAGTCGCTTGAGCAGTTCCGGGCTGGTGCGTGAGACTTCAATTTGCGGGCCTTTGGCTTCGCGATTGACGTCATGCAATACGACGCGAATGCGTTCGCCCTGCGTGAAGTTTTCGACTTTGGATTGTTGCGATTTGGGCATGACGGCTTCCAGGCCGTTGCCAATGTCAACAATCACTTTGCCGCCTTCAAACCGTTTGACGAATCCGTTGACCAGTTCGCCCAGACGGCCAATGTATTCTTCGTAAACCTTGTTGCGCTCAGCTTCGCGGACTTTTTGCAGAATGATTTGCTTGGCGGTTTGCGCCGCGATGCGACCCAGTTCTTCGACCGGTCGCGGCAATTCCAGCATGTCGCCGACTTCCGCACCTTCTCCAACTTCGGCGTTGGCTTCGTCCACGGTCATTTCGCGGGAAGGGTCAGTGATTTCTTCCACTACGATTTTGATCGCGTACAACTCAACCCCGCCCGTTTCCGGATTGTAGCGAGCGTGCAAGTCTTCGCCGGATTTGAAATGCTTCCGCGACGCCGTCACTACAGCGTCTTCAATCGCGCTGATAATGACTTGCGGGTCAATCTTTTTCTCTTTACTGAGAACATCAATATTTTGAGCTATCGAGCTGAGAGTATTCATCGTCCTCTGCTTTTACGGTTCGATTTCGACATTTGCCTTGATGATCTTGGCCAGCGGCAAGTGATGGCGTTTGCCATTTTCCTCTTCGAGGATTGCCGCTGTTTCGCCTTCTCGATCAAGGCCAATCAATTTGCCATGAAAATTCTTTTGCCCGTTGATGGCTTCCGACATCTTGATGTGAGAGGGAAGCCCGGCAAAACGTTCGTAATCAGACTCCTTATACAGCCCGCGATCCAACCCCGGTGACGAAACTTCCAACATGTATTCGCCTGGAATCGGGTCTTCCACGTCCAGGATCAGACTGATTCGTTCGCTGATATGCGCGCAATCGTCAACGGTTACTCCACCGGGTTTATCAATGAAAACTCGCAAGATTGGATTTCGTCCACTAGTCATTTCGACGTGAACGAGTTCAATTCCTTCACGCGCAGTCACGCGCTCGGCAATCTCGCTGATTCGCGGATCTACCTTCAACCGCATGCTCCTTCAGCTTTTGAGTATAGGCTGGAAACCAACTGTTTTTAGTGAGCCTGATAAAAAAGGTGGGCGCGACGCCCACCTCGAAAGTAAGCCGGATAATAGCCGGAAGGTTTTTTGAAATCAAGCAACTGACGGAATTTCACTGCGCGTATCTGTTTGAAGCAATTCGCCAAACCGATTTCAGAAGTTATTTGTCATCCTGATTTTTGACTAAAACCGAATAAATCACCCATTTGTTGTCAATTAATCCGGGGACGATTGTGTATTTGTAAGGCTTGCCATCAACCCTGTGCCGATACGACCGTAGAACTTCGTTGGGCGGAATGCTTGGCAGGGAAATCACATGGCCTGGTTGGTTATAAATTGCGTGAGCCAATTGAGCCAACTCTGTTTCCGAGGCCGTTCGGGAAATCATCTTGGGAACGGTCGTTTGAATGATTTCGTTTTGCTGCGCTTGTGAGGCAGAATTTTTTTCCAGGATGGCATTCTTTTGCGCCAGATCGGCACTGACTTCACTCAGCTTGTTTTCGGCGTTTGTGGCGCGCGTATTCGCCGCTTCGATTTTGCCATCGGCCACACTGTAACGTTGGTACATCAACGCGCTCAGCACCAGCGAACAGGCGAACAGAATCGTCATCACAATTAAAGTCCAGCGGAGCAGGGCGCGTTTTTCAGCTTCTATCTGCATCGTCTGGCGCCGAACCATGTCGTACTCTTGTTGGCTGTACATCATATCGTTAGCACTCTATCGTCAGTCCTTTTAGGAAAGTTTTGAAAAACGAATATTGGGGCAAAACTGCAAAAAAAAAATTTTAAATCAGGAGAAAAACTTCAAGGAAGGCATTCTAGCCTCTGAAAGTTCGACTGGCGAGAGCAAATCCACAAGAAATTTGTTGAATGGGATTTTTTTCCAACCAGAATCACCATCAGTCTCGCCGTGTCATCGCTTATCACCTTCCATCACCCACTCTTCGTTGAAATGTGCGTGCTTGATGGATTTACGCTTTGGTTTTCCGTCAGAATCTTTTTCCAGATTGCTGCGATTCAGATGGTAACTGTAGCTGGCGTGAAGTGAACCATCTCGAGCCTGGATGATCGAAGGATAGGAAAAGGAACCCGCTTCAGTCGGAGCGGAATCCAATTCCAGATGGCGAGTCCATTTCCAGCTTTTGCCTTCGTCGTCGGAAATGGAAACCGCCAGACTGTGCCTGCCGCGTTCCGTGTCATTGTAAATCAAGGCCCAATGGCCATTTTTGAGGCTGATCAGTTCCGCGCCGGAACCTGGGTTGGGCAGATTGCTGTCCGTAACAGGGGACCAGGTTTCGCCACGATCCCGCGATTCGCTTTGGTGAAGTCGCTTGGGAGCAGGCCCGTTGTCGCGCATCAAGGTATACAGCGATCCATCTTTTCGTTTGACGATGCTGGGCTGGATGTTGCCGCCTCCAACCAACGGCGTGCTGGTTTTCCAGGTTTTGCCCCAATCGTCCGTGATCGCCATTAACGAAAACGAAAAACCATCCGAATAAAGAGGGACGATTAAGCGTTGATTGTCGAGAACGATGGGATGTGCGCGCGTCATCCAACCGATGCGCCGGGAAAGTTTATCGGCAGCCATTTTGCGCACGCGTGTCGAGTACGCTGACAAGGTTTCGCGCGGAGTTTCAGGAGAAAGAGCTTGTCGTTTTTCCCACTCGTCCAGGGTTCGATTTACGGTGTCGACAAATTCCTGTCCGGGAGTGACGTGCATAACTTCGCTGACTTCCCAGATGGGCGAGCCTTGGCCAGCGTACCGGCTGGAAATTTTGTATTTCATCAACGCAGTGTGCCATTCGTTTGCTAGAATGGTTGGCCACATCAGCCAAAGTCTTCTCTGTGGATCAATAAACATGGTGCAGTTGGTGTCAGGGTATCCGGGCGTATCGGCCATGGTAAACCGAGGGCTCCATTGTTTGGCTCCTCGTTTCAACCGAGCGCCTTCAATCTTGACATCATCCGCCTGGCGTTCGCCAGAACCGTTGAACCAGCAAATCAGCAAATCACCGTTGGGAGATTCGACGATGCACGAAGAATGGTTGTGCCAGTGTTCAAGCGGAAAAACGAATTCGGAATTGTAAAAAGGCTTTGCTGTCGAGACTGCTCGTGATTCAGGCAGTAGCAATGAACAAACGCCGACGGAAATCAGCGCCAGGAAAATCGCCAGTTTTTTCATGTCTGTTGTTCGATCCCTTTACTTTTGGTTGTGTGGTGACAAGACAGTGGGAAATTGCGTGTGCATAATCGCATGGCTCGTGTAAAGACGGAAGGCGCAAAAGCTTGTTGCAGGGTGTGCATAAAAAACGACTGACGGTTATAATGCCCGCTCATTGGCGAAAACTCTCTTCCGCTGATTTCAACCCAATACTTTTAAAGAAGCGTTCAAAAAATGACTAAATCCTTTTTGAAGTTGTCCGCAATTTTTGTTCTATCTCTTTGTGTGGTCTTGCTCGGTGGATGCCGGCAGACAGACCCGCAGGCAGCGGCCTCCAGAGGGGGCGCTCCCGGAGCCGTCTTACCCGTACGATCTGTCAAGCTTGCCAACTCGGAAGCACGCAAATTGGCTCGCACGGTATCGTCTCCAGGGACGTTGGCTGCCGATGAACAGGCGACCCTGAGTTTCAAAGTGGCTGGCCGGTTGAGCGAATTGAAAGTTGATTTGGGAAGCCGAGTGAGCAGAGGGCAAATTGTTGGCCAGTTGGAAACCAACGATTTCAAGGTTCGATTGCAACAAGCCGACGCAGCACTTCAGCAAGCTCGTGTTCGTTTGGGACTGCCCGCTCTGGGCGACGATGATCGAGTGGAAACGGAAAATACTGCGCTGGTTCGTCAGGCGCGCGCAGTTTTGGATGAAGCGCGGCTCAATTTGGATCGAACTCGGCAATTGGTGCAGCAAGGGATTCAGGCCAAAGCTGAATTGGACCGTGTGGAATCAGCCTTCAAAGTTGCAGATAGTCGGTATCAGGACGCAGTTGAAGAAGTGCGTAATCGGCAAGCTGTTTTGTTACAACGTCGCTCCGAATTGGCTATCGCCAAGCAGCAATTGGCCGAAACCTCTCTCTATGCGCCCTTTGAAGGAGCGATACGGGAACGCCGAGCTTCGATTGGGGAGTTTTTAGCGGCTGGCGCACCAGTGCTGACGATTGTGCGGTTGCATCCACTGCGTTTGCGGGTCGAACTGCCCGAGCGCGATGCCAGAGGAATTCGGCAAGGGCAACCGGTTCGTGTCACCGTGGAAGGCGAAGAAGGAGAATATTCAGGGCGTGTCGCACGTCTTAGCCCGGCATTTCAGGAGCAGAGCAGAACTTTGATTATAGAAGCCGAAGTGGATAACCAAAATGGCCGATTGCGTCCCGGATCGTTTGTGAAGGTAGAAATTGAAACTGTCTCAACGGATGACGTCGTGATGGTTCCCTCATTGGCGATAGTCACTTTTGCCGGAATTCAAAAAGTCTTTACGGTTAAAGACGGAAAAGCTGTTGAAAAGAACGTCATCGTTGGTCGGCGGGCAAACGATTGGGTGGTTGTCGAAGGGGTAGATGCGTCCACTCCTGTCGTCATCGCACCCGGCACCTTGGCTCCTGGACAGCCGGTCAAGATTGAAGAATAAAGGCATTGGCCAACAATTTGGGTAATCATTGTTTAATAAATGGATGCTGCCTCGCCATGAGGTTTCCTTTTAAGGTTTTGGCTGGGAGTCGTGTAATTGATTGAGGCTAAAATAATTGTTTGAAAAATGATATGGGCTGGGGTAAGCTTCGCGCCGTTCTGACCCCCCAACTGACAACTATTCAATTCTCCACAAAATCTTTGGAGTGTTAGCCATGAAATCTCGAACATTTACCTCTCGTTCGCTAGCGGCTTTTTTACTGACGGCAGCACTGGTTTTTTCAGGAAGCTTCACCACATCTACTTTGGCTGTCGCAGCACCTAAAACTGACAATCAGGTTGTCGGGCAGTTAAATGTCGTTGGGGCTGCCACGATTAACGACAAGAAAGCGATTACGGGAACCACGGTGTTCAGTAATTCGCGCGTTGGAGTTGCATGTGCCGGTGGAAATCGGGCGACCGTGAATCTGGGAAAACTGGGGCGCGTGGAGTTGGCGCCTGGCTCCCAAATGGTTCTGAAGTTTACTGATGGAATGATCAGCGGGGATTTGGTGATGGGAAAGATTGTCGTCAATGCTCCAGTGGGAGTGAAGGTGGCGATCAATACTCCTGAAGGTGTTTCGGCTTCCGACGGCAAAGAAGCTTCGATGTTGGCCGTTGCCACTCAGCGCGGAGTGCGCTGTGTTCCGGTTGTCACCAGTCAATCGTCGTCAACAACGGCGCTCAGTTCAGGCGCATTGGCAGCAATCTTATTGGGAGCAGGCGGCGCGGCAGTCGCCGGAGCAGCATTCAGTTCGCAGCAAGCTTCCAGCACAAACCCATAAATTTGAAATTGAGGTTGAACGGATTGTTATAGTTCATCTTCTGACCCCTCTCAGCCCCAATTGATAATTTGAGTAGTTCATCTGATTGGTAGCTAGGCAATCAGGCAGGCGTTGTTGAGAATTATTTTGCCTGCATCCCTTCCGACCACCCCACCGCGTCTCACGTGCTTGTTGTCGCAACAGGCGAGGGCACGTACGAGCAAATCAAAAAGAGCGTGACACTAACCATTAAACTGAACAATCTGGTTGTCAGAATTGCCTTGGTCTTAATGAGCTTGTTTGTGTTGGCGAATCTGGCTCGCACTTCTCTTTCTCATTTTTTAGTCAGAAATATCGCCGATTCGAGGATTACGATGAACCAGGGTGCGCTGGCGGCGGCGGTCATTCGGCAACCGGAATCGGGCAGAATTTTGTTGCGTCTGGCGGGCACGGAAATCGAAGAATCAGCATCTGACCCTCAACGATTGATAAATGCCCAGGCACTCGCGTTGAAAGCAGCAAGTTTGTCCCCTTGGGATTATCGAAATTGGCGGACTTTGGGATTGGCGCAAGATTCCGAAGGCAAATTGGAAGAAGCCACCTGGGCGATGAGAATTGCCAGCAAGCTGGCTCCCAACAACAGCGAAGTGAATTGGATGCTGGCCAATTTGTTGATTCGCCAAGGCAATCGCACGGAAGCTCTGCAGGCATTTCGGACAGCGACCCAATACAGCAATGATTTGCTGCCGGCGGCAATGGAAGTTGTCTGGCAGGCATTTGATAACGAGTTGAATGTGCTGAATTCCTTGGTAAGCAAAGACGCTTCTTCTCAAATGATGTTGGCTCAGTTTTTGCTCGAACAAGCTCAAATTGATGACGCCATCAAGGTCTATCGAGGCATCACTGTTGAGGCGAAATTGAATTCCCAATCTGCGGCAGCTTTTCTGAGTCAGTTGATTAAGTTCGGTCGAGGTGGCGATGCCCGGTGGTTGTGGGGAGAACTTGTGGCGAATTATGGGCGAAGTGGGGCTCAAGAGGGGATGATCTGGAATGGCGGCTTTGAAAGCACTGCGCCGAAAAACTTTGGGCACTTCGATTGGGCGATTCGCCCCAGCGATTATGCGCGAATCGGGTTTGATCGGAATATTTTTCGCAGTGGGCAGAGATCACTCCGGCTGAATTTCATTGGGCGAGATACCACCAAGCTTATGGGGGACATTCAGTTGATGGTGATATTGAATGCAAATAAAAAGTACAGGCTTGAATGTTTTGCCAAGGCGACAAACCTTGTCACTCCCGAAGGACCACGAATTGCGTTGCAGAATGAAAAAGGGATTGTGGCAATTTCAGAGCCTGTCACTGGTGGCACGACGGATTGGCAGCATCTGGTTGTCGAATTTACCGCGCCGGCAGACAGTGCCACGGCACAGGTTTCTATCATCAAAATTCCGCGTTTTGAGTATGAAGAACCGACGAAAGGGTCGGTTTGGTTTGATGATTTCAAATTGACAGAAATGTAACGGAGCAACTTGCTTGGTGCCAGCAGACAATCTCATTCGTGGGCGTTCTTCGGGAAAGCTGGATCAAACCGGCGAGAGTCGAGATGCTTTGGGCAATTTGATTGCGGTTGGTGCGCTTTTTTCATTGTTGTTTTCTGCGTTGGCTTTTGGAGCCGTTGAAGCGTGGTCTATTGCGGTCTTTGGATTTCTGGTGCTGTTGTTGGGGGCGCTTTGGATTATCAAGGCTTGGGGAGACAAACGACTGCGGCTGGTTTTACCGGCAACCTTCTGGCCTTTGGGCGCATTTTTGATTTTTGGAGCTTTGCAGACGGTTTCCCGCTCAGATGAAACCGGAAAGCGGTTCGCCATTTCGCTGGACGTGGAAGCGACCCGGCTGGTGTTGGAAGTTCTGGCGGTCTTGTTAATTGCGTTTCTGATCTTTGCCAACTTTTTTGTGAGCGGTCGGCGACTGCTCTGGTTGAGAAGCTTTTTTATACTGTTTGGCTTGGGATTGGCCGTTTTTGGGTTGATTCAAAAATTCACCTGGAACGGTAAGTATTACTGGGTAATTCAGCCGAGCTTACCTCCGACGGCTCCGTTTGGACCGTTCGTCAATCACAATCACTTTGCCGGGTACCTGGAAATGATTGCGCCCATTCCATTGGCGATGCTTCTGGTGCGATCCGTGCACCGCGAAATTTCGCTTTTTTATGGATTCGCGGCAGCGATGATGGGAGTTGCAGTATTCATTTCGCTATCACGCGGCGGCATGATCAGCTTGTTATCCGGCTTTATATTCGTGATTGCGTTTGGGGCAAAGCCTGCACTGGAACGTTTTCGCGGTCAGGAAGTGGTCAATCGCACACCGGTGATTTTGGCTCAACTTCTGGCAGTTGTGTTGATTCTGGCCATTATCGCATTCGGAGTTCTGTGGACTGGAGCCGATGAGGTTGTTCAACGAGTTCAACAAGGTGAATTGAACAGTGGCGGAATGGATCGCGCTGATGGCGATACTCGGTTTCTGGATGGGCGGTTCTGGATTTGGCGCGACACGCTGAAAATGATTCGCGCGAATTGGCAAACCGGAGTAGGGCTGGGGGCTTATGAAACAGCCTTTCCGCTGTTCACAAAAAGCAATGGATCGTTGGTCGTCAGTCAGGCTCATAACGATTACCTGCAAATTGTCGCCGATTGCGGAATCGTTGGGTTTGTTTTGGCAGTTTGGTTTTTAATTGCTCTTTTAAGAGATATCAAAGGCGCCATGCAGCACCGAGAAGCAGTAATGTCCGGTATGGCGCTAGGTTGTGGCGGTGGAATTGTCGCCATTCTGATTCACAGCCTGTTTGATTTTAATTTACAGCTACCGTCTAATGCGCTGCTTTTTCTGGCGCTGACGGCTGTGGTTTCTACCATTCGAATGGCTGCCACTAAGATGAGGCAATCATCAATCGAATGAAAATCGGGAGCGCGGCGGTAATTCTTACCAAACCGCGCAACTCTCCCTGTTGGAGGTCTTGTTGTGAAAAAAGCAGTTGTTTTATTGAAACCGGTCGTTGGTCAGTTGGCCATCTGGATGTTGATCGTTTCCATAGTTGTCTCTTCTCCCGCGTTTGCTCAGCAGCCGCCAGTTCGTTCGGGAGTTCCAAGTACGTCTCGAACCGAAGGCAGCGGCAGCAGCGGTGATAGTTCAAATCAGGTCAGACCACGAGTTGGCCCGGATGTGATAGTCGCCGCGGACGAAGATTACAAATTGTCGCCGAGCGATGTGATTGAAATTATCATTCAGGATGCGCCAGAGCTTTCCGGCAACTTTCAAATCAGCAGTTCCGGCAATATTCCGATGTATTACCTGGGTTCCCTGAAAGTCGAAGGCCGAACTCCTGACGAAGTCAGCAAAATGATTGCCGATGGGTTGAAGGGACGTTACTTGAAAGACCCCAAGGTGTTTGTTTCGGTCAAACAGTACAACAGTCGCACCTTTTTCATTCAGGGAGCGGTCAAATCTCCCGGCGTTTACATCATCCAAGGTCGCCCTTCGCTGTTTAAGCTGATTACGATCGCCGGCGGATTGCAGGAAAAACATGGCTCGACGGCTTATATCGTTCGCGAGGTGAAAGCTAAGCCGGAAAAGCTGGAAGCCAGAGGACAACAAGCAGAAACCAATGAAAAGGCTACGGCGACGCCCGTGGCGCAGGCAATTGATAACGCCAAAGGTTCGAATACTGCGATCGAAGGCGATACTGAGTTTGAATTACAGCGCGCGCAAATCGGTGGATTGTCAAAAGGCCGATTTGACCAAAATGTGCTGATTCAACCGGGCGACGTGGTGTACATTCCGCCTGCGGAAGTTTTTTATGTTTCCGGCGAAGTCCGCTCTCCGGGCCAATACCAATACCGGGAAGGAATGACGCTTCGTCAGGCGATCACTTTGTCGCAGGGGCCGTTCTTCCGGGCGAAGCTGGATAAAGGAATTATCTTCCGCGAAGACCCCATGACCGGAAAGTTCAATGAAATCCCGGTCAACATTGGAGCCGTCATTAACAAAGGTGGCACGGAAGACATCCCCATTTACCCCAACGACATTATTCTTGTTCCGAACAGCGCGGTGAAATCCGTGGCAGGCGCATTATTGATGGCGATGGGAACCGGATTGGCATTTCGCATCCCTGTCGGCGCGCGATAATCCCAGAAACAAACTCAACCGCTTCTCCCACCGAATGCGGTTTTCCTGCTGAGGTTAAGAAAAAGAGTTTATGGCAGAAGAAAAAACTGGTCTTGAAAAACCTTTGTCCCCAGAAGAAACAGCCATCATGAGACCCTTCGCAACCCCCCGCCAGGGTGGTTCTTATGGCTATGGTTACGGGAACGAGCCGCCGAACGGAATTCATTTGCGTGAAATCATGCGTATCATCCGCAAACGCAAATGGCTGGTTGCCGTGATCGTTGCGATTGCTACCATTCTCATTACCGTTGAAGTCTTTCGCACGCCGTCCGTATATCGCTCGACCAGCAGCGTAGAAGTTCAGCGCGATTCGCCGATGATCATCAAGGCCAAGGATCAGGTCGTGCAGTTCGAAGATTCCGACAGCCTCAATACGAAAAAAGTCATCTTTCTCAGCCGCCCGTTGATGGAAGATGTTGTGATCCTGCTGCATCTCGATCAAAACCCGAAATTCACCGAAAGCATGAAGAAAAAATCGGTTCTGGATGTGGCGCGCGAATTCACGGGACGGGTTTCTGACGAAGTCGGAGGCGATAGCAGGCAGCAAGAAGAAGATCGGACGATTGCCAGTCAATCCATTGTCATGGAAAGCCGCACGGCGGAAGAGAGCAAGCGTTTGGCGCCTTATGTCAATGTGCTGAGAAACAGGTTCAAGGTCGAATCTGTGGCTCAAACGAACATCATGGAAATCTCGTTCGAGCACACGGACAAGGAACTGGCTGCGGCCATCGTCAATACGGCGGTGGATAATTTCATCAAACGCACCTGGAATCGCCGCACCGAAAAATTCACCGATACGTCTGACTGGCTGGAACGTTCGACGCGCGATCTGAAAGCCAAAGTGCAACAAGCCGAAACGGCGTTGGCCGAATACACCAAACGCAACGAAATTTTTTCTCCAGACGGCAAACAATCGCTGACGGCGGAAAAGTTGTCCGGCTTACACGTGCAAGTCATGAAAGCGGAAACGGAGCGAATGCTGAAAGGATCGCTTTATGATGAAGTCAAGCGCGGGCGAATGAACCAGGTTCCAGAGGTGTTTTCCGATCCGAAAACTGCCGGCTTGAAACAACGGCTCGGCGAATTGCAGGTTGAACAGTCGCAGTTGAGTGTTCGCTTCGGCCCTGAAAATCCCAAAGTTGCCGAAGTCGAGGAGAAGATCAAGGTTCTGCAAAGCCAGATAGCTGAAAATCAGCGTTCGTTTGAGGAAAAACTGAAAACCGATTACGAGCGTGCAGTTCGCGAAGAAGGAGAATTGAGACGTTCGCTGGATGTCGCCAAGAACGAAACGGTTCAGCAAAATCAGGCTTCGATTCGATTTGCCACTCTGCAAGCTGAATTGGATACGGCGCGAGGGCTTTACACGGAGTTTTTGAACAAGACTAAACAAGCAGATTTGCAACTGGTCGAGCAGCACAACAATCTGAAAGTCGTCGAAACTGCTGAAGTGCCAAACTCGCCGATTGGGCCGCAACGGCTTCGCACAATTGTGATTGGATTTTTGGTGAGTTTGATCGTGGCTGTCGGGTTGGCGTTTTTCCTGGAATATCTGGACAACACGGTCAAAAGCGTCGAAGACATCGAGCGAGTGGCACAGTTGCCGACGCTGGCGGTCATTCCGGCGATTTCAACAGTTGCTCCTCGATTGATGAACGAAAAGAAACGAGCCGAATCTGCTCAGGCTTTGTCGGTCAGTGCAAACGCCGGGCAGGCCTTGACGGGAAGTTTTGCTGCTGCCGGAGCGCAGGGCAAATTGACTAAACTCGTGACGCTCGATCAGCTTTCTTCAGTTGTCGAAGCTTATCGAATGCTGCGAACGTCAGTTTTGTTGTCGGCAGCAGGCAATCCACCCAAAACCATTTTGTTCACCAGCGGCCAGCCCGGTGAAGGGAAGACGACCACCGCGATCAACACCGCGATTTCGCTGTCGCAACTTGGCTCATCGGTCTTGTTGATTGATGCTGACTTGCGCCGTCCGACGGTGCATCGAGTGTTCAAGATGGGGCAATCGCAAGGGCTTTCAACCTTCTTGTCGCGCCAGGTCGAAATTGATCCGCTGATTAACAAACTGTGGGTTCCGAATCTGTCCGTGTTGCCGTGCGGCCCGATTCCGCCCAATCCGGCGGAGTTGATCAGCTCCGAACGGATGCGGTTGCTGTTGAAAGAACTCGGCGAAAAATACGATCACATTCTGATTGATTCGCCGCCGCTGATTAACGTCACAGATCCGGTGATTCTTTCGACTATGGTGGATGGCGTCATTCTGGTCGTTCAAGCCGGACGCAGCACGCGTGACATTGTTCGCCGCGCCCGCCAGGAACTCGGCAGCGTGGGCGCGAAAATCTTTGGCGTGGTCCTGAACAATCTCGACATCAAACGCGAAGGATACGATTCCTATCTTTCAACCTACGGCAATTATGGGTACGGCGAAAAACAAGCCGCTCGCCGATAACGCCGGATTCATTTTTGTCAGCGGCAAGCAGTTCTGAGAAACGAGCTTGCCGCTGACGAATCTCCTCTTTTACTCCACTTTTCAATTTTCACACCCAAGCGCTTGAAGACGCCTGTTGCCCTGATCATCTTCAATCGTCCTGATTTTACGGCTCGCGTGCTGGAAGCGATTGCTTTGGCCAAGCCGGAAAAGTTGTTGGTGGTTGCCGATGGTCCGCGCGCAAACCGGCCTGACGACGTCGAAAAGTGCCAGGCCGCGCGTGATGTGATCCGACGTGTAAACTGGGATTGCGAAGTCCTCACCCACTATTCCGACATGAATCTTGGCTGCGGAAAGCGACCAGCTACAGGCATTACCTGGGTGTTCGATACTGTTGAAGAGGCGATCATTCTGGAAGACGACTGTCTGCCGCATCCTACGTTTTTTAGCTACTGCGAGGAACTACTGGAGCGCTATCGAGATGATGAGCGTGTGATGATGATTGGCGGCGTCAACTT
>JAEUQP010000343.1 GCA_016789645.1 Acidobacteriota bacterium
CGGCGGGACGCTGATTGATGGAACGGGAGCGGCTCGGCGTGTCGCCGATGTGCGCATCGTTGGCGATACGATCAAAGAGATTGGCAAGCTGAAAGCGCAACCCGGCGAACAAGTCATTGATGCCAAAGGGCTGATCATTGCACCGGGTTTTGTGGACATTCACAACCATTCCGAACGTGGATTTGCCAACGACCCGACAGCCCGAACACAAATCTTGCAGGGGATTACGACCATCGCCGTTGGCCCGGACGGAGGCTCGCCGTTTCCGATTGCCGATTATTTGACATGGTGCGAAACGCAGCGATTGGCAACGAATGTGATCGCCTTTGTTGGACACGCGACGGTTCGCCAGAAAGTGATGGGGCAGGATTTTAAGCGTACGGCGACGGAAGCCGAAATCGCCAAAATGACTGAATTGGTTGAAGACGCCATGCGCGAAGGTGCGGTCGGGCTTTCCAGCGGGCTGGAATACGACGTGGGCAACCCAGCGACGACGGAAGAAGTGATCGCGTTATCGAAAGTTGCCGCTCGGTATGGCGGCATTTACATGAGTCACGTTCGCGATGAAGCCGATCTGGCGTTCGACGCGTTTCGCGAAGCCATTCGCATTGGGCGCGAAGCCGGTTTGCCGGTGCAGATTTCGCACATCAAACTTGGCACGGTCGGCGTCTGGAACAAGGCCGCCGATGTTGTGAAGTTGATCGAATCTGCCCGTCGAACTGGACAGGACATCACAGCGGATTGTTATCCGTACGAAGCGTGGTCTTCGACAATTACAGTGCTGGTGCCTTCGCGTCGCCACGACGATCCGGCAGCCGTCAAAAAGGGGCTGGACGATGTTGGCGGAGGCGGCAACGTGCTGGTCACCAATTGTTCGGCGCATCGCAATTACGAAGGCAGAACGCTGGACGAAATTGCGAAGATGAGTGGCAAGTTGGCAGTGGATGTTTACATCCAAATCGTCAAAGACGGCGGCGCGGGTGTGGTTTGCAAGTCCATGATCGAACCCGACATCAAGACGTTTTACCAGCAACGCTGGGTGATGGTTTCCAGCGATGGCGGCATCGGTATGCGGCATCCGCGCGGAGCCGGAACGTTTCCGCGGGTGCTTGGGCGATATGTGCGCGAACAAAAATGGCTCAGTCTGGAAGAAGCGATTCGCAAGATGAGTTCGTTTCCGGCCTGGCGCTTGGGCTTGAAGAATCGCGGTTCGATCAAGGCTGGTATGAAAGCCGATGTGATTGTGTTTGACGCCAGCCATGTGATTGACCGATCAACGATGACACAGCCCGGCATCGAGCCTGTCGGCGTTCAGTATGTTTGGGTAAACGGGAGACTGGTGGTCGCGGAGGGGAAAGTGACGGGCGAACGTTCGGGCGCAGTGTTGCGGCACAATTCATCCGCCAAAAAGAGATGATCTCTTACGGTGCGGAATGCGATCAGGCGTAGCTCTTATCGCGAAAAACCAGCAAATAAAGCCCCGATCCGATAAAAGGGATCAGCAGAATGATGACCAGCAATACGGCTTTGGTCGCCCAATCGCGCCGTGAATTCATCACGTCGTAAATGGCAAAAATATCCAGGACAGCGGCAATCACCCACAATAACGTACCCATGTTTCCATCCTCACTTTTACTTTGGTTTGCGTGGCGAGGTCATTGTGCGCCTCGCCATCGTCTGTTGAACAATCAGCCTTACGAGCCTGATTGGCTGACTGTTCCTCAATAAACACTTATGTTTTAACCGCCCAATTTTGCTCTGACGAGTTGATTGACGACTTTGCCATCCACAGTTTGCCCGGCCAATTTGGCCATGACGGCTTTCATGACGTTGCCAAGTTCTTTCATGGAACTGGCGCCGGTTTCGGCGATGGCTTCATCCACGAATTTGGCAATCGTGGCTTCATCGGCAGCGGCGGGCAGATAGACTTCAATAAATTTGATTTCGGCGGCTTCTTTTTCCGCCAATTCCGCGCGTCCGCCTTGTTGGTATTGTTCGATGCTGTCGCGGCGTTGTTTGACCAGCGATTGCAGCACTTTCAGGGCTTCGGCATCGTCAATCGTCGCTTCGGCGTCGTTGGCTTTGCCTTTCTTGTCAATTTCGAAATTCATCAGCGCGGTTTTCACCATTCGCAATGTCGAGAGCTTTTCAGCTTCCTTGTTTTTCATGGCGGTGGTGATGTCCTGGTTGATGCGTGCGATGAAGCTCATGATGATTCTCCTTTTGATGGCGTTAGGATAAGACGCCATTACTTATAGTGTTCAGGGCTTGGAACTGTCAAACGCGCGTCAATGGCTGTGTTGCGCGCTGCTAGGTAAATTTGTTAGTCTCCGCATTCTGTAGAGTGTAGCGCCATGTCATTGATCTGTGAGCAGCGTCGGCTAAATTTGATTGCTTCAAGCAAGAGCAAATGAATGCGCGATTCAAAGTACACGAAAGATTGGCTTGAGCCGATAGTCCGATCTTCCATCTCAGTTGCTGAAGTTATTAGACGGCTTGGATTGAAGCCGACGGGTGGGAATTATCGAATGATCTCGGCGAGGCTTCGTCTGTTGAATATCTCCACAGACCATTTTAAGGGGCAAGGCTGGGCTAAAGGTGAGAACATCAACACAAGTCCAGTGATCGCACGTCTTGCTGTTCAGAAAGCAATTCCAGATGAAGCAGTCTTTGTTAGAAATTCGCCGTTGGTTTACGGCCAGCGAATTATAAAAAGAATGCTCAAGATGGGCTGGAAGTACGAGTGCTCTCAATGCGGCCTATGGGAATGGCAAGGGAAATCAATAAGCCTGCATTTGGATCATTTGAACGGAATCAGCAACGATAATCGGTTGGAGAATTTGAGGTTGCTTTGTCCAAATTGTCATTCTCAAACGCCAACCTATTGCCGTCGCAAACGCAATGATGAGTAAGGCCCGGTGGTGAAATTGGCAGACACGCAGCACTTAGGATGCTGTGCCTAACAGCGTGTGGGTTCGAGTCCCACCCGGGCCATAATCCCATTTGAGCATCTGGTTTTACAGTCATAAGTTTTAGGAAAATAGCAGTCTAAAGTTGTAAGTGTCGGGCTGAATGTTTTTGCAAGGCAAAGACTTCGCTCCGAGTTATGTCAAAAGGAAGGTAGATTACGTGTTGAAACAGGAAGTAGTCATTACTGACGTCTCTCAGTGTCAGAAAGACTTGGCGATTGAAATCGCGGCGGAAGAGGTTACAAAGGAGTTTGAGAAAACCTACGATGCCTATATGCGGTATGTGAAAGTTCCCGGATTTCGTCCGGGGCGTGTGCCGCGCGGAGTGGTCAAACAGCGATTCAGCAAAGAGATCAAAGACGAAGTCATCGGCCATCTGGTGCCGCATGCTTTGGAGCACGCGGTGAAGGATCACAGCCTGAAAATCATTGGCGACCCGCAGATTCAGGACCTGTCGCTGGAAGAAGGCGAACCGCTCAAGCTCAAGGTCAGCATCGAAGTTCTGCCGGACATCGAACTCAAGCAATACAAAGGGTTGAAAGCCACCAAGCGCATGGTCAAAGTCACGGACGAAGACGTAGAGCACGTGATTGAAAGCTGGCGCGAAAATCAGGCTGATCTGGTTCCGGTTGAAGATCGCCCTTCACAGGACGGCGACATTGTTTCCGTCAATCTGGTCGGCAAATACCTTGATCCGCAGGAAGAGCACGAAAAAGAAGACTTGAAAGCCGACGGAATGGAAATCGAAATTGGCGGCGCCGCTTCATTACCTGAATTTACAGAGAATTTGCGCGGCGTGAAGCCGGATGATGTGAAAGAGTTTCGTGTGGTTTATCCGGAGGATTTTGGCTCCAAAGGGTTGGCTGGCAAAACCATTGATTTCACTGCGACTGTGCTGGCAATCCGCCAAAAGGAGTTGCCCGAACTGAACGACGAATTCGCCAAGGAAGCTGGTGGATATGAATCGGTTCAGGAAATGCGCGACAAGATTCGGGAAAATCTGATCAAGAATGCCGAACAGGAAGCCGACAACCTGTTGCGCGATGAATTGCTTACGCAATTGCTTGATTCCCATGAGTTTGAAGTACCGAATGTGCTGGTGCATCAACAAGCCGAAAGCCGTTTGCACGAATTCAGCCATAGGCTCAGGCAAATGGGGATGCCTCCCGAAATGCTTCAAACCGTGAATTGGGAAGAGCGATTCAATGAAGCTGTAGATTCCGCCAAGCGTGATGTCCGCTCCGCATTGTTGGTCGGGCGAATCGGTTTGGCTGAAAATGTCAGTGTTGAAGAAAGTGATATTGACGCGGAAATTGAGGCCATGGCGCAGTCAATGGGGCGTACTACAGAGGAGGTAAAGGCTCGCTTGACAAGGGATGAGGCGGTTTCTAGTATCGAAACCAGGCTGCGTTATCGCAAGGCGCTCGACGTTGTCATCAACAATGCCGAAGTCACCACCGAAGAAGTCAGTCGAGAATCATTGGCTGAAGCGAAACAGGAAAATTCCGAAGCTCAAGCCGCTGCCGAATAAATACGACGCGAGGTCGTGAAAAATTTTTCGGTGTAATCTGGCCGACAGATCATCTGTCCCGAAGAAGTAGAGTAAGCGTTATGAACAATCTATCTGCAAGTTACTATCCACCGACAGTTATCGAACAGACGCCGCGCGGTGAACGCGCCTATGACATCTATTCGCGGCTGCTCAAAGACAACATCATTTTCATCGGAACTCCGATTGACGATACCGTCGCCAATCTGGTCGTCGCTCAATTGCTGTTTTTGCAATCCGAAGACCCGGATCGGGAAATTTCCCTATACATCAATTCACCGGGCGGATCGGTGACCGCCGGGTTGGCGATTTACGACACGATGCAATTTGTGCGCTGCCCGGTTTCGACGTTCTGCGTTGGGCAATGCGCTTCGATGGCGGCTGTGTTGCTGGCGGCGGGAACCAAAGGCCGTCGGTTTGCTTTGCCGAATTCCCGCATTCTGATTCACCAGCCCCACGCGGGCGGAATTTCCGGTCAGGCCAGCGACATTCAGATCGCTGCTGAAGAAATTATCCGCATGCGTCAACGGCTCAATGAAATTCTGGCGGAACACACGGGCAAACCGGTGGATCAAATTTCCAAAGACGTTGACCGTGACCGCATTATGAGCTCGATGCAGGCTTACGAATACGGAATCGTGGACCAGGTCATCAAGCAACGCGAATAATGTCCGGTTCCTCAATTTTTGCCCTGCACTTTTACGCGCATGGATATGAACAGTAACAACCACCCAGTCACTTCTGGCTCAAGGGGCAGCGGAGCTTTAGACCGGCAACCATCACGTCCGGTTTTGCGCTGCTCTTTTTGTGGGTTGGGCGAAGGCGAAGTCGCCCGCTTGTTTGAAGGCACTTCCGGCTTCATCTGCGACGAATGCGTAGATGTGTGTGTGCAGTTGCTTTACGATTACCGCGAACTGGGAATGAAACCTCCCAAGCCGGCTCAGCCGTGGTACAAAAAACTGTTCAATGATGAAGCCGACGAAGTGGCGTTTTGCAGCTTCAACGTTCATGACCGGGGAAATCCGCAAGGTGACAGGGTTTTCCCCGGAATCAACGCACAAATCTGCGACAAATGCGTTCGCGCCTGCGAAGTGTTGAAATCCACTCTGGTGCTTGGCGATTAAACGCCTGGTTGTAACCGGGTGATTTGCTTGCGCGGGTTTGGCACGTTGATTATGATTGCGCCGCTTTGACGGGATCGAAACAGGAATCGGAGTTCACCGCATAATGTCTAACACTCAAATCGAACTGGAGGCCACAAGGTGATGCGAAGAGGTGATGACACGTTACGTTGCAGCTTCTGTGGCAAAAGCCAGAACGAAGTCAAAAAGCTGATCGCCGGCCCTACCGTTTACATTTGTAATGAGTGCATAGACATCTGCATTGAGATCATCAGTGATGATGCTCAGCAGGAAGCCGCCGCCGCGCGCCCGCCGTTGCCGAAGCCGCTGGAAATCAAATCCTTTCTGGATGAATACGTCATCGGTCAGGAAGAGACCAAAAAGAAACTGGCCGTCGCCGTTTATCAGCATTACAAGCGTATTGAAATGATGAAGCGCCGTTCGGATGTCGAAATTCAAAAATCGAACATCCTGTTGATCGGCCCGACCGGAACCGGCAAAACCTTGCTGGCGCAAACGCTGGCGCGAATGCTCAAGGTTCCATTCACGATAGTGGATGCGACAACGCTGACCGAAGCTGGATACGTCGGCGAAGACGTGGAAAACATCATCCTGAAATTGCTGCAAGCCGCGAACGGTGATGTGGAACGCGCGCAGCAGGGAATCATTTACATTGATGAAATTGACAAGATTTGCCGCAAGGACGAAAACCCGTCCATCACGCGCGACGTTTCCGGCGAAGGTGTGCAACAAGCGCTGCTGAAAATTCTGGAAGGCACAGTGGCCAACGTTCCTCCGCAGGGGGGCCGTAAGCATCCGCACCAGGAATTTTTTGTCGTGGATACGACCAACATTCTGTTCATTTGCGGTGGCGCGTTTGTCGGCTTGGACAAAGTCATTCAACGGCGCATCGGGCAAAAAGCCATGGGCTTTGGCGCGAACATCCGTCCATTGGCCAATCCCGTCAGCAAAATGTCATCGGCAGATTTGCTGGCGCAGGTGCAACCCGAAGACCTGATTCGGTATGGATTGATTCCGGAATTTGTCGGTCGTTTGCCGGTCACCGGCACGCTGCACGAACTGGATGAGTCGGCGATGATCGAAATTTTGACCCAACCGAAAAATGCGCTGGCCAAACAATACCAGCGGCAGTTTGAATGGGATGGGGTCAAGTTGCGGTTTACGGATGAAGCGTTACGGGCAGTGGCGCGTCATGCTTGCCAGCGCAAAGTCGGCGCGCGCGGATTGCGCATGATTCTGGAAGAGCTGATGCTCGAAGCAATGTACGAACTGCCCAGCCAGAAGAAAATCAAAGAATTTGTTGTGACGGACGAGATGGTCGAAAATCGCCAAACGGTCTTCCCACTTGAAAAGGCCGGTTGATGAGTTTGCCTGGCGGCAATCCCAATCTGTTATCTACAGCCGGTTCGCTGCTCAGCACTGGGCGTTTGAACAAAGCGACGAATGATCGGCACTTTTCCAACCACCTTCTGATTACAGTCGGCGGACTGTAAGGACTTTCCCAACAAGATGGCGCTTGCGGGATGAACCCAGCGGAGTCGCACTTTGGCGACGCTTCGCGTAGATGTCCGTTTTGAAAGTTACCCGGCTTGCCCTGATCTAACGCCGGAGATTCGTTTGCCCTGAGAGGTTACTGAAATGAAAGAGTTTCATGATGGAACGCCAGACGATGTTGCCAGTTACCCGATGGTTCCGATTCGCGATGTGGTCGTGTTTCCTCACACCAAAGCGGCCTTTGTGATTGGTCGCCCGGCTTCAGTGCGCGCCCTGGAAGAGGCCATGGCAACTCATCGGTTAATCTTTTTGGCCACTCAGCACGACGCAACGGTTGAAGACCCGTCCGTGGATCAGATTTATCAAGTCGGCACCATTGCGCATATCGCCAACTGCACGCGCAAACCCGACGAAGACACGATCAAGGTTCTGGTCGAAGGACGCGAGCGCGCTCGCGCGGTTCGGGTCGACGAAGTCGGCGGATTTTCTGTGGCAACGGTTCGGCGTGCTCCGATTGTGGCGGAAAACCATAAACGCAACGCGTCTTTGATTTCTCGCGTTGTCGGTCTGGTTGAGCAATATCTGAAAACCGCTCAGGAAGGCAATTTCGATCAGATTCAAGCAGCGTTGCGTGCACCCGATCCGGGGCAAATGGTGGATCAACTGGCTGACAAATTGAAATTGGACCTGATTGACAAACAGGCCTTGCTGGAAATTTACCCGACGCAAGCGCGGTTGCTGAAGATGGTTGAAATTCTGGACGTTGAGATTGAAAAACTCAATTTGGATCGTACCATTCAGACGCGCGTCAAACGTCAAATGGAAAAACAGCAGCGCGAATATTTCCTGAACGAAAAGATCAAAGCCATTCATAAAGAGCTTGGGCGCAAGGATGATCGTGCGGAGCTGGACGAACTGAAAGAAAAAATCGAACAGGCGGGAATGAGCGCTGAAGCCAAGGAAAAAGCCCTCGCCGAATTGCAGCGGCTGGAGCAGATGCCGCCGATGTCGCCCGAAACGACCGTGTCGCGGAATTACCTGGACTGGTTGCTGACGGTTCCCTGGAAAGAAGCGAGCGAAGAAAAACGCGACATCACATTGGCGCAGGAAGTGCGGGACGCCGATCATTACGGGCTGGAAAAAATCAAAGAGCGAATTTTGGAATATCTGGCAGTTCGCCAGTTGGTGGAAACTCCGCGCGGTTCGATTCTGTGTTTCGTTGGCCCGCCCGGCGTTGGCAAAACCAGTCTGGGGCGCTCCATCGCCAAAGCCACCGGTCGCAAATTTGTGCGGTTGAGTTTGGGCGGCGTCCGCGATGAAGCCGAAATTCGCGGACATCGGCGCACGTACATCAGCGCTTTGCCGGGACAAATCATCCAATTGATGAAAAAGGCCGGAACCGTCAATCCGCTCATATTGCTGGATGAAGTGGACAAACTGGGGCGGGATTTTCGCGGCGACCCGGCGGCGGCGTTGCTGGAAGTGTTGGACCCGGAACAGAACCACACGTTTCACGATCATTATCTGGACGTCGAATACGACCTTTCGCAGGTGATGTTCATTGCTACCTCCAACGTGCTGCATACGATTCCACCGGCTTTGCAGGACAGGTTGGAAATCATTCGGCTGGCCGGGTACACCGAACGCGAAAAGATGGAAATCGCCAAACGGCATCTGGTCGTCAAACAATGCGAAGCGAACGGATTGAAACCGGAGCAGATCGCTTTCACCGAAGACGGATTGAAAACACTGATCGAGTATTACACTCGCGAAGCAGGCGTTCGGAATCTGGAACGTGAAATCGGCTCGATCTGTCGCAAAGTCGCTCGTCAATTTGTCCAGCAAAAGAAAGAAGCTGATGAGCCGTTCAATTTTGTAGTGGATTCAGTTTCCGTCCGGCAACTGCTTGGCCCAATCAAATTCCGTCCGATTCGAGTCACGGAACGCAGCGAAGTCGGCTTGGTTAATGGGCTGGCTGTGACCGAAGTCGGAGGCGATGTGTTGCAGGTCGAAGCCACGTTGCTCGAAGGTTCGGGCAAAGTGACATTGACCGGC
>JAEUQP010000867.1 GCA_016789645.1 Acidobacteriota bacterium
CGCCCGATCAATCGTTGTCAGCAAACTGCTGGAAAGATAAAAGAAAATGGCGGTGCCAAACACCAGCAGCACCGCTGAAAGAATTGCCAGGTAATAAAAGGTCAGCTTAAAACGAAGTGAAGGCATGGGGCAGGTTCGTCAAACATTTGAGCCGGGCTTGGTCAGCAAAACAACTGGGAGACGGGAACGAATCCCGTCTCCTGGAAAGTTCACTCACACGATTTATGCGGCTTTGGTTTCCGCAACCATTTGCGATTCGACGGCAGGCGTTTTCAGCATATAACCAATGCCACGCACGGTATGAATCAGCTTCGGTTCGTAATTGCGGTCAATCTTGTTCCGCAGGTAATTGATGTACACGTCAATCACGTTGGTCAACGTGTCAAAGGTTTCTTCCCAGACTTTTTCCGACAATGTTTCGCGCGAAAGAATTTCGTCCGGGTGGCGCATAAAGTATTCCAGCAAGGAAAATTCCTTGTTGGTCAGTTGCACTTCCTTGCCCGCGCGCGAAGCTCGGCGATTGATCAGGTTCAACACCAGATCGCCAATTTGAATTTTGGTGGTGTCTTCCGTGTGAGTCCGCCGCAACAACGCACGAATGCGCGCCAACAATTCGGCAAAGGCAAACGGTTTGGTCAGATAATCATCAGCACCGGTATCCAATCCAGTGACCTTCATTTCCGTGCTGTCCTGGGCGGTGAGAATCAGAATCGGAGTTTTGAATCCGGCTTCGCGCAGATCGCGCGCCACCTGCAACCCATCCCGTCCGGGCAGCCCTAGATCAAGAATGATCAGATCATGATTGCCACTCAGCGCCGCTTGCGCTCCGGTTTCCCCGTCATAGGCTGTTTCGATCTGCATCCCCTCTTCTTCGAGACCGCGCTTGATCAGATCAGCCATCTTCTGTTCGTCCTCAATCACTAAGACTCGCATAGCCATCATTGTTCTTCTGCTCCTTGAGACACTTTTTTTGAAATTAGTTAGACCACTGCTTCAGATGACTCAGCCTCACCAAACGCTGCTTACATTTTTTTCCGGCAACCGGCCAGCAAAATATGGAAAAGGGCGGCATTGGCTCAGGTCGCGCTCAGGGCCGAGCAGTCAATGCAATGATCTACGAATCGAATTGTCGAGGGGATCGTTGGCTGTAATTTACACAAAACCTGCGGTTCAGGGCAAGATATATTAAGCCTGTGTCGGAAAACGGCGACGTGAAAAGCCTTACTTTATGGTCGGACAGACGCTTCCAACCAGTTTAGATACTCGGCAGATCCGGCTTCGACCGGCAAGGCGATGATTTCGGGGGTTTCGTAGGAATGGTTTTGTTTGATCGCGGTTTCCAGCCGGGCATAGGCCTCGCGAGTGGTTTTGATCAGCAACAAGGTTTCGCCAGCTTGTTCGACTTTTCCTTGCCAGCGGTAAATCGAACTCATTCGCGGCAACACCTGCACGCACGCCGCCAATTCCGCTTCGACCAGCAACCGCGCCAAACGTTCGGCATCTGCTTCGGTTTCGGTCGTGGTCAAAACAACCAGCGCGTCGGTCATTGCGATGGCTCCTCTGGCAGTTCTGCATCTTCCGCCAACGCGGAATCGGGTTGCTGTTCAAAAAAGGCATCGTAAAGCTGCTGGGCGCGTTCAAGCTCCGATTCGGCAACCAGCAAGGTGATTTCAGAATACCCGCCGGGCATCAACAACGGTTCCAAACCGCCAAAATTCACGCCTTGCAAAATCGAAGCGATGCCATTGTTTTCCAACAATTCGCTGACCATTCCGGCCTGCACCGAATTGGAAAAATGCGCCAAAGCAACAAAATTGACTTCCGGTTGATTGCTCATTGCTTTCCTTTTTAAGCCAGCCATTCGCCGCTGAACACGGCGCAGGCTTCGCCGGTTTGAACGACCGAATTGTCCGCGCGCCATTCGACGATCAATTCTCCGGCGGCGGTGATGACTTTGACTTTTCGGTCAGTCAGTTCATTCAACATGCTGGCAAGCGCCGCTCCGCACGACCCCGTTCCCGAAGCCAGCGTTTCTCCGCAACCGCGTTCCCAAAACCGGACTTCGATTTCCTGGCGATTCACCACGCGAATGAACTCAACGTTGGTTCGGTCAGGAAACGCTTCGTGAACTTCAATCGCTGCGCCAAACCGCCGCCAATCCAGTTGCTCGAAATCGGCGACAAAGATGCTGCAATGCGGATTGCCCATCGAAGTCGCCGTGATTTCCACTGTTTGTCCCAGCACGTTCAGCGGTTGTCGAACGACTCGTTCGAGTTCCATCGGCAAACTGATGGGAATTTCGCTGCTGCGAAATCGCGGCGTGCCCATTTCGGTTTCAAACACCAGACTGTTGCGGCGGCGTTCAATCGGCTTCAGCGTTTTGACGCCCGCGCCCGTGGCAATGCGAACTTCCGGCTTGGCCCAGTTTTCAACCAGATACAAATACGCTCCAACGCACCGCGTCCCGTTGCCGGAAATCGGCGTTTCGCCGCCATCGGCGTTGAACAACCGAACTTCAAAATCAGCTCCGGTTCTTGGCGAATCCAGCAACAATTCCAAGCCGTCGGCTCCCGCACCAAAATGTCGGTCGCAGATTTGCCGGGCGAACGATTCAAAATCTTCCGTCACTGCCCGCAAATCACTTTCGCGCGCGATCAGGAAATCATTGCCGAGGGCTTGGAATTTGTGAAAGCGCATTTTCAGAACTTTTGGAAAAGGTCTGGTTGTGACCGTAGCTGTCTTGGGGGCTGAACTTCATGATCCTCAGCAACGCCTTCCTCTCGGAGCCGCCTGATCGCCTGTTGGCAATATTCCGCATTGTTATCAATCAATACGCAGCGCCTGCCAGATGAAAGAGCCGCAAGACCAGTTGAGCCACTGCCGCCGAAAGGATCAATCACCAATCCGTCTTCCGGGCATAGCAATTTGATAAAAAACAAAGGCAGGTCAACCGGAAACACAGCCGGATGTCCCTGATTTTTCCCAACCAGAGCCAGGCTAATCACGTTCGATGGCAACACAGTTTGTTTACCAACCCATTTGGAAATGTCCCGCCCAAAACCACTTTGATTGACCGAGTTGTGACGGCTCAAATCATTTTCGCCTAGCTTTCTCAGGCGCGACTCCACCCAATCGCCAATCGGTTTTCGCACTCCGTCGGCATCGAAAAACGGTTTCTTCGATTTCGACAGATGGAAGCAATAC
>JAEUQP010000881.1 GCA_016789645.1 Acidobacteriota bacterium
CGTGGTTTCCAGTTTCGCAATCTGGTCGTTGAGTTCTTTTCGTTTGAGTTCCTGTTCGGGCGTGGGCAGTTCCAGTGTTGGTTCATACGCGACGCTGTCGAATGCTGCGCTGCCGCGAATCTGATACGCCGAATTGTCGAAAAAAGAATAGAGCTTGTAATAATCGCGCAGCGAAAACGGATCGTATTTATGGTTGTGGCATTGCGCGCAACCAAGCGTCGTTCCCAGCCAAACGGTCGCAGTGGTGTTGACGCGATCCACCATCACTTCGTAACGAGCGGCTTCGGGATCAACACCGCCTTCGGTGTTGAGTTGCGTGTTGCGGTGAAAACCAGTGGCAATTTTCTGGTCAATGGTGGCGTTCGGCAGCATGTCGCCCGCGATTTGTTCAATCGTGAACTGGTCAAATGGCATGTCGGCGTTCAAGGCATTGATGACCCAATCGCGGTACTTCCACATGACGCGCAGATTGTCTTTTTCGTACCCGTTCGAATCGGCGTACCGCGCCAAATCCAGCCACGGGCGCGCCCAGCGTTCGCCGTAATGCGGCGAAGCCAACAACCGATCCACGACTTTTTCGTAAGCATCCGGAGATTTGTCGGCCAGAAATTCATCCATCTCTTTGACGCTCGGCGGCAAACCAATCAAATCCAGATACACGCGGCGCAGCAAAGTTTCCTTCGAGGCTTCGGGCGAAGGCGTCAAGCCTTCTTTTTCCAGTCGCGCCAGCACAAAAGCGTCAATCGGATTGCGAACCCAGGCAGCGTTTTTGACTTGAGGCAACGCCGGGCGAACGGGTTTTACATACGCCCAATGCTGTGGGATTGCGGATTGCGGAGTGCGGATTGTGGAATCCGTTTCGTTGGCTGGCCAAACTGCGCCTTGATCTATCCATTTGCGAATCAGTTCGATTTGTTCCGCAGTCAACGGGTCAGCGCCCATGGGCATGCGAGCTTCGCCGCCTTCGCCCAGGATTCGCTTCAACAGAATGCTGGCTTTGCTGTTGCCAGGAAGAATCACTGCGCCGCTCAGACCGCCTTTCATCGCCGCCGCTTTTGCATCCAACCGCAATTGCCCGGCGGCTTTTTTCGCGCCGTGGCATTGATAACAGCTTGCCGCGAAAATCGGTTCAATGTCGCGTTTGAAATCTAGCAGGGTCTGAGGTTGGGTTTGAGCGTAGGCAAAAGGGAACAGAGAAATCAGGCTAACAACAGCCACGATCAGAAAAAGACTGGTGAAAAGAAGTTTGATGGCTCGACGCATAAGTGCCTCGATGGTGATTCAATTGCTAGTTGATGAACTCGATCAGAGGTTCTGACCGCGAAGGAATTGGTCAATCCAAATTGACGCGGCAAAAGATAACACAGCGATATGGGGTTGGCGAGAGTTCGCCCGGAAATCCGGGTTGAAGGTGAGAATGCAGGATGGAAGAACGGGGTGAAGGGCTTAAACCAGTTGCCCGGCGTTGGCGGATTTTCCGCTTCCATTGCGAAGAGTGCGATCAATCGGAATGGTGGCAGTAACCGTCGTTCCTCTGCCGGGGAAGCCGGAAACAGTGACTTCGCCACCGAAAATGTGCGCGCGTTCGCGCATGCCCAGCAATCCAATCGAATGCGGATCGCTGATTTCCTTATCGGTGATGCCGCGACCGTTGTCGCGCACTTGCAGCATCAAGGAGCCATTTTTTCCGGTCAGACTGACTTTGACGGCAGTGGCGTTGGAGTGGCGAGCGACATTGGTCAGCGATTCCTGAAAGATGCGGAACAGGGCGGTTTCACATTCCACGCCGGGCAGTTTTTGTGGCGACAGTTCGCTGAATTCACACAGAATGCCGGTTCGGTTGCTGAACTCTTCGGCTTGCCATTCGATGGCGGCGATCAAGCCCAGCGTATCCAGGATGCCCGGACGAAACTGTGTGGCGACGCGTCGCATGGCAACGATGGTTTCGTCCACCAGTTCCAGGATCGAAGTCATCTTTTCTTTGAGCAGCTTTGAGTTTTCTGCATCTTGCGGCAGGCGTTTTTCAAACCACTTCAAATCAATTTTCAGTCCGGTCAGCAATTGGCCGAGTTCGTCGTGGATTTCGCGCGCGATGAAGGCGCGTTCTTCTTCGCGTGCTTGCTGCAATCGGGCGGCCAGTTCGCGCATTTGTTCGCGCGAGGTTTTCAACGCCTCTTCGGCTTGTTTGCGATACGTGATGTCGCTCAGCGTGACGATTCTTCGATCGAGCGTTCGGGCAACGCGGACTTCCACATCGAGTTCGGTGCCATCTTTACGCAATAGATGCCATTCCGTGGGAATCTGGCGTATCTCTTCATAGGTGATGGTCGAAGAAGATGCTTTGGCCCAGCTATCAAGCGCTTGCTGGCGCTTTACTGGATCGGGAAAGGCCTGGGTAAACCATGTCTTGAGAAAGCTAACGTCATCGAAGGTGTAGCCTAAATCCCGCACAAACTGATTGTTGAGAATCTTGATCGAATCCTGATTGTCCAGTACTGCCATCGCAATCGGCATTGAGCGGACGATTTTGTCGAGCAGCTTTTCGTTTAAGCGGGACACGCGATATCGGTACGCTCCCAAAAACGCCAATCCCAAAACCGACAAACACAGCAGGTAAAACCAGGTTCGTTGGTAAAAAAGCTTTTGAACATGAATGGATGCGGCCAGGCCAACTTCGTCCCATCGGCCATCGGTGTTGGCAGCGGAAAGCCGAAATGTGTAATCCCCGGGTGGAAGATTGGTGTAATACGCCGTTCGTCGGTCAGCCACATTGATCCAGTTTTTGTCCCAGCCGTCCAATCTGTAGCGAAATTGAATCTTGGTCGGAGCGATCAGACTCAATCCTGTGTAGTGGATTTCCAGGCTCTGAAGTCCGGGACCGAGAGAGATTTTGCCTTCCAACGGAATGGGCGTTTGATTGGCGACGATTTGTTTAATCGCCACTTTGGGTGGCGACAATTCATTCTGAATCGAACGTGGATCAAAGGTCACCAGACCTTTGATGGTGGTAATGAGCACGCGGCCATCGCGTGTAATCCACGAAGACGGCTGAGAACCGCCGTTGCATTCTTCGCTGCGGAGTCCGTCAGGTGTTCCGTAATGAATGGGAGACAGTCGGGAAATTTTGCCCTGATCCAGATCGTCAAACTGTTGTTTGGCGATGCGGAATATCCCGTGATTGGATGTGAGCCAGAAATATCCCAGGCTATCTTCCACGGTGTCAAACACCTGATTTTCCAACAATCCCTGATCCGTGGAATAGGTCGTGACCGTTCCGTCAGGGCGTAATCGGTGTAACCCGTTTTGATAGGTTCCGATCCAGAAATGCCCGTTGGCATCTTCATAAATTGCGGTAGGCTGATTCGACAGAATGCCTTTTGCCTGGGAGTAGCTGGTGACTTCCTGATTCTTGATCCGGAACAATCCATGAGGCATTCCGGCAAACCAGACGCTGCCGTCGCGTGCAATCAACAAGTCGCCGATCAGGTTGCCGCCCAATCCTTTCTGATTCCAGGAATTGTCGAACTTGCCCTCCTTGAAGCGGCTAACTCCGTTGTAAGTTCCAATCCATAAACTGCCGTCACTGGTTTCACCAATGGCTGTGACCTGATCGTTGATCAATCCGTTTTTTGTCGAATAACACTTGAAGCGTCCATTTTGGAATTGGCAAAGTCCGCCGCCGGTTCCCAACCACAACTCGCCGTTTTTAGTTTCGTATAGCGCCAGGACTTCGCTGTCGGGCAATCCGTCTTTGATTGTCCAGGATTGCACCTTTCCATCTTTCATTCTGGCCAGACCGCCTCCAGCGCCCAGCCCCAACCAAATGCTGCCATCGTGCGATTCCAACACGCACCAGATGTCATCGCGCGGAATGTTCTCGGCTTCACCGTACACCTTGAACTTGGATTTTCGAAGTTTGTATAGCCCGTTACTTTTGGTCCCGATCCATAAAATTCCTTCGTAATCCACCAACAGGCAATGAATCTGGTCGCGGAGCACACTGGCCGAGGCGGAGTAATTGATCACCTGATTATTCAACAGATAATCCAAACCGGTCCCGGTTCCAATCCACAGCGCGCCCTCGTTATCTTCGGCAATCGCATAAACACTGTTGTTGGACAGGCCGTCTCGTGTGGTTAATCTGGAGATGCAGTCATCTTTGAGCCAATTCAGGCCGCCGCCTTCCGTGCCAATCCATAACGTACCATCGCGGCTTTCAAACAAGCGGGTAATTTTGTTGCTTCCGAGTCCTGATTGTTCCGTGTAGTTTTTGTAGGTGCCGTCTTTGATTCTGGTCAGCCCTTTGTCAGTTCCAATCCAGACACTGCCATCACTGGTGATTGCGATGTTGCGAATTTCGTTGTTGATAAGGCCGTCTTTGACTGTGAGGGGAGTGATTTGATTTCCGTTGATTTTGGCAATGCCGTCCCGTGTGCCGACCCAGATCGTGCCGGAGCGATCTTCCGCCAAGGCCGTAATGTATTTGCCGGGAAGTCCGGACTTGATCGTGTAAGTGCGAAACTGTTCGTTTTTGATTTGATTCAATCCCTCGCGGGTTCCTGCCCATAGACTGTTATCGCTGGCGGCGAGGATGACATTCGTAAAGATGGCTTGTTCCGCCCAGACCTTGGGATCTCGAAAGGTTTTGAAACCGATGCCGTCAAATCTGGAAACACCTTCCTGAGTTCCGATCCATAAGTACCCATCTTTGGTGCGAGCCAAATCCACTACGGAGTTTTGGGGCAATCCTTTATCCGAATTCCAGTTATCCAGCATGAACTGCAAATGATATGAGTTTGCCGGAGTAATACCGTTTGATTTCGTCGTCGGACTTTTTGAAGAGTCTGGTGATTTCGCGGAAAACGAAGTTGCTGGGGAAACAGGGCGGGGATGTCCCAACGAGGCGGAGATCAGGAAAATAATGATGCTCAAAGCCGGAAGCTTTGTTTTCAAATAGGCCATAACGCTAATCCGACAAATTCTTTTTGTTTTAATTGTGGTCTTAAGGCCGACTACCCATTCTTGCTCTCCATTCACGTTGGTGAGAATCCGTCTGGAAATTTTTCCCAAATTCCTACGCTAAAACGGAGAAACTGAGAGGCACCGCCCCTAAAGTATCACTTACAAATAAAACTCGCCATGAAAACTGTGCAATTTTCACATTTTCAAGACTCTTTGAAGTTTCTTTCAGGGAAAATTCAACTCTCCTTTAAGACTTCGCTTGGCGTTCACCGATACATTCCGGCTCGCAATGAGGAGGGGAACCGATGAATCAACCAGAGTTTGTTTCCAGAACGATTTACATGGCAGTTACCGAAAAGCTGCCGCAGATCACGGCTCCGAAAGCAAACAAATCCTCGCTTAGTCGTACATTGTTGCAGGTTGCCGGGATGGCGATTTTGCTGGGATTGATTGTTGAAACGGTGATTCTGATTGTCGCGGCCAGTTTCGGAAAAGTGCTCGCGGCCAAACCGTTTTTGGCGGATCTGACGCAGAAAGTTTCCTGGTCCGTGATTGTCTGCCTGGGACTGGCCTTGGCCAGAGGCGCGACACGATTGTTTGCCGCGACAGTTCAGGCGGCGTTGGTTGGTCTGGCTGGATTGTTGATGGCTCCGCCGGCATTTGCCGTTGCGCGCAGTCTGTATGAAGGAGTCCAGGAAGCTTTATTCATCAAGGTGTTCCAGGGCGGTGGTGGTTCGCCAGTGTTGCTGGCTCTGATCAAAGGCATTGAGTACGGATGCCTGGGGGCATTGCTGGTGTGGGTCAGCAAACAGTGTTGGGGCAATGCGCTGACGCATGCGGGCGCAGGCTTGCTGATTGGAATTGTGTTCGGAGCAGTTTTTATCGGTGCGATGTCCTGGGGAGCGACTGCGTCAATGACCCTCGGCACGATGATTTCCCGCGCATTGAACGAAATCCTCAATCCCGTTGGATGCGCATTGACGCTGTATTCGGCGGAGATTCTGAGGCGAACGCAAACCGCTAGAACGGATGAAAACTGAACGGATGAAGTTGATCAATGCAGGTAAGGAGAAAGAGGGAGAGTTTTGAATCTTGCCGGTTGCAAGTCCTCAGAAACGGCGAACGCTAACCGGATCGTAATGGCTGATCGGCTTTTATCCGATCACAAAGGCGGTAACGCGCACGTTTTCAATCCGGCGTGCAATCAAGCGAAGAAGCGGACATCGGCTTCATCGCCTCATTGCAAACCACCGATTGACACGTTCGGCAAGGAAGCGTGCGCCTTGCCGCCAGCCAAAACAACAACCCCGCCGTTCCCCCAAAGAGGACAAGTTGGCCATTCAACTGTACTTCACTAAAACGCGCGGTGTCGTTGTCGTGCAAGGGCGCAATGACAGTGTTTCTGGCTTACGGCCATCTGGGTGCTTACGTGCCTGCGGAAACCACCTGCTGCGCAATTGCGGACACAGGTTCCCGGGCAATACTTGGTCCTGCTTCGCATCGAAGCTTCGGACGACGGGTTGAAGCTGCGTTGAGAACGTTCTTGTCAGTGCTGCCAAAAGACGGTACAACGCTGCTCGCAACTCAAATCAAAGAATTCGTGGGATCGGAAAATCCGCAAGCCAGATTGTACCAATTGGAAAAAGCCCGGGATTCCAGTCTTCTTTGGCGAATCACTGCCTTGGACGAAACTGGCAAAACCATTGGCAGCACTTCGCGGCGAAGTTTCCGCTTTATTCGCTGTGCCGATGCAGCAACCGAAAATTCAAGTTACCGATTATGCAGATCAAACTCGATGATTTGTCCGGGCCGGAAATTCGCGCCTTGCTGGAAGAGCATTTGAAAAACATGCACGAGATTTCGCCGCCGGAAAGCGTGCATGCGCTGGACATCACCAAGTTGCGCCAGCCGGACATCACGTTCTGGACAGTCTGGGAAGGCGAAGAGTTACTTGGTTGCGGCGCATTGAAAGAACTTGATTCAACGCACGGCGAAGTGAAGTCCATGCGAACTTCGTCGGCTCATCGTCGCAAAGGTGTTGCGCGAACTATGCTGGAACACATCATTGCCGAGGCGAAGCTTCGCAATTACGCGCGCCTCAGTCTGGAAACCGGTTCGCAGAAAGATTTTGAACCGGCGCAAAAGCTGTATGAACGATTTGGGTTTACCTGCTGCCCGCCGTTTGCAGATTATGCGGAAGACCCACACAGCGTTTTCATGACCAAAGAGTTGTAGGTAGGCCACGACAACTTGCGAAACGAAAACCATCAAAATCGGGAGCGTTCTATGAACGACATCATCATTGTGGGTGCTGGGACGGCGGGAAGCGTGCTCGCCGAACGGTTGACCAGTTCCGGCAAATTCCGCGTTGTGTTAATCGAAGCGGGCGGCAAGCCATCCAGCCCGTTTGTCAAAATCCCCGCTGGGTTTGCCAAGTTGTTCAAAAGCAAGCTGGACTGGAATTTTGAAAGTGAACCGCAAACTGCCGCCAACGGGCGCAAGGTTTTTACTCCGCGCGGAAAGATGCTCGGCGGTTCGTCGAACATGAACGCGCAGATTCATCAGTGGTGTCATCCGGCGGATTTTGACGAATGGGTTGCCGCAGGCGCTTCCGGTTGGGGATGGGAAGAAGTCGCGCCAACGTTTCGAGAGCAGGAATGCTGGCTTGGCGAAGAATCCAACGGCGCGCGCGGGCGCAGCGGCCCAATGATGGTTTCGCCGAACAAAAACGCCCACCAATTGTCGAAAGCCTTTGTCGCAGCGGCTCGCGCAGCGGGTTTGGGCGATCAGCCGCAGTACAACGGCGATGCGTTTGAAGGCGCTTGGCTGACCGAACTGGCTCACAAAGACGGCCAAAGATTCAGCGCTTTTGACGCGTACCTGAAACCGGCTATGCAACGCCCGAATCTGGAAGTCGTGCGCGAAGCTCAAGTGTTGCGCGTTGAAATAGCCAACGGACGCGCAACCGGCGTGACCGTTCGACAAGGCGAAGTTGAAAAAACATTCACCGCGCGCGGAGTGATTTTGGCGGCAGGTGCGTTCGGTTCACCGCAAGTGTTGATGCTTTCCGGCATTGGCCCGTCGGACGCGCTGAAACGGTTGGGAATTCCGGTTTATTACGATGCACCCGAAGTCGGCGCGAATTTGCAGGATCATCCGATGGTTGCCACCATCTTTCGTACACGCGGGACCGACACCTTCAAAAGTGCCGAATCGCCGCTCAGTCTGATTCGTTACCTTCTCTTCAAAAAAGGCATGCTGGCTTCGAACGCGGTCGAAGCGATGGCCTTCACCCAGTCGAATGGCGCGCCCGGAACTCCGCCTGACGTTGAGTTACTTTTGGCTCCGTTTGAATGGCGCAATCAGGGATTGGAAAACCCGCAAGTGGATGCCTTCAGCATAGGCGTTGCCGTCGTCGCTCCGCGTTCGCGCGGCAGTTTGCGATTGCGAAGCGCCAATCCGCTGGATGCGCCGCTGATTGATTTCGGATTGCTGACCGACCCGGAAGGCAAAGACGCTGCGGCCACAGTGTTCGGAGCGCGGATGGCTCGGAAAATTGTGACAACTTCGCCATTGGCTGAGTTTGTCGAAGGAGAAATCTTTCCCGGCCCGGAACTCACGGATGACGCTGAACTGTTAGCCAAGCTCGCGTCCGAAATTCAAACTGTTTACCACCCGACCAGCACTTGCCGAATGGGCAGTGACCCGCGTGCGGTGGTTGATCCACAGTTACAGGTTCGCGGCTTAGAAGGATTGTGGGTGGCGGATGCTTCCGTCATGCCGGCGGTTCCCAGAGGTCATCCAAATGCCGTCGTCGCCATGATTGCGAATCGTGCGGCAGAAATGATTGCTTCCCGGATTGCAGCGTAGCCATCAGATAAGCTCGTCTGATTGAAATTGCTGACGAACGTGACGTACGGTCAGTATGGCAATTTGCTTGGCTTCAATACGGTACAGGATTCTGTACTTTTTATAGATGATTTCGCGGATGGTTGAACGGCTGAGTTCGGGAATCACTCGCCCAGATTCAGGAAATTTTTCCAGCCGCTCGACCGCGCCGAAAAGTTCGATAGCCAGGCGCTCAGCGGCTTCAAGGTTTTCCTGAGCAATGTAATCCACAATGTCATTGACTCGTTCCAGAGCCAGAGGCGACCAGGTAATTTTCATCGCTTAAACCTTGCCAATACCTGCTTTTTTGCTTCGGCGTGACTGATGCCTTTGTTGTTATCCAGTTGTTTTTCCGCTTGAATCACATCTTCCAGCGTTTCAATGCGCTCCATCAACTTTTCGTATTCCAACACATCCATCAACACGGCGGCGCTGCGACCATTTTGGGTAATCACCAACGGACGCCCGGTTTCCCGAACCTGCTGAACGAAACTGGCGGTTTTGGAGCGAAATTCCGAAAGTGGCCTGACATCCTGATCGAGTTGAATTCTTGGCATCTTGTTCCTTTCAAGTTGAGACGTTTTTCTGTCCGTTCAACTGTACGGAATTAGATTCAGTCCGGCAAGCTGGGGCCTGGCGGTTGAAGATGCTTTCTTGACTAACGCAAAGTCAAAACCTACCATCCCGTTTCGTTCGCACTGAGTTTCCAACGCCCCGCGAGCGGTTTTTTCCTCGCGGGGCTTTTGCATGTTCAGTCGGAACGAAAATCTCAACCCAACTTCAGAAGGTATTGACGACAATGACAGCAAAGAGACGTGTAGGCATTTTGGGCGCGACCGGCACGGTCGGCCAACGATTGATTCATATGCTGCGGAATCACCCGTATTTCGAGGTGACTGCGGTGGCCGCTTCTGACCGTTCGGAAGGAAAACGGTTTGCCGATGTGTGCAAATGGAAGTTGCCGTTTGAAATGCCTGAAACCGTCAAAGACATGGTTTTGTATCCGTCGAAAGTCGAACCCGGCAGGCCGCAAATTGATTGCGACATCATCATCGCCAGCTTGCCCGGAGACATCGCGCTGGAATCCGAAGGCTCATTTGCCGCCGCTGGCATACCGGTCATCAGCAATTCGTCGGCGTTTCGCATGCACCCAGACGTTCCGCTGATTGTGCCGGAAATCAATCCCGATCATTTGGACATCATTCCGTATCAGCAGAAAAAGCGCGGCTTCAAAACCGGCTACATCGTGACGAATCCGAACTGCACTACGATCGGATTGGTGATGGCGCTGGCTCCGCTGCATAAAGCCTTCGGCCTGGAAGCGGTGATGATGACTTCGATGCAGGCGATTTCCGGCGCGGGGTATCCCGGCGTAGCTTCGATGGACATTCTGGATAACGTCATCCCGCACATCGGCGGCGAAGAAGAAAAGGTCGAAGAAGAACCGCAAAAGATTCTGGGCAAAGGCTCGAAAACCAAATTGACGCCCGCACCGTTTCTGGTCAGCGCGCAATGCAACCGCGTCGCCGTTCA
>JAEUQP010000882.1 GCA_016789645.1 Acidobacteriota bacterium
GAACTGTTTCTAGCTGAGTACGAATTGAGTGCTCGTTTCAAGCAACACCTCCAAATCTTTCTTTGTGTGAGTTTCCGCATAGCACCGAACCACGGGTTCTGTGCCTGACATTCTGAGCAAAATCCACGAACCGTCGTCGAAAATGTACTTTACGCCATCCATTCTGTTGACGTCGGTTACGCGGCGTCCGCCGATAGAGGCCGGGGCATCGGCAGATAAACGTTTTTGCAAACGGTCTTTGACTTCGGGGGTCAGTTTTATCCCGACGCGCTCGCAATAAAGCGCGCCATCTTTTCGGAACAACTCCTGAATCATTTCGCCCAGGCTCGCTCCACGTGCGGCCACCATTTCCACCACCAGCAGACACGCCAGAATCCCGTCTTTTTCGGGAAAATGCCCTTTGATCGTCAATCCGGCGCTTTCTTCTCCGCCGAGAATGATCTTGTCTGCGTTAATCAATTCGCCGATAAACTTGAATCCGACGGGTGTTTCAAATACTTCGCGTCCGTGTCGAGCCGCCACTTTATCCAGCAAATGAGTCGTCGCCACACTGCGAGCCACGCCGCCTGTCCAACCGGGACGCGATTCGCACAGGTAATCCAGCACCAGCGCCAGCACGTGATTGGCAGAAACGAAAGTTCCGTCTCGATCAATGAATCCAAACCGATCGGCATCTCCGTCGGTCGCCACGCCCAAGGCCAGCTTTCGATCCAGAACCAATTGCCGCATTTCAGCCAGATTCTTTTCTGAAGGTTCCGGGCTGTGCCCGCCGAACAACACATCGCGGAAATCGTGCACCGTCTGCACTTCCGAACCATTCCGGCGCAGAACTTCGTCCAGATACCCGCGTCCGGTTCCCCACAGCGGGTCATACGCCAGTTTCAGTCCGGCTTTAGCAATCTTGTCAAAATCAATCTTGGTGGCCAGATCAGCCAGGTAATCTTCCAGCGGATTCAACTCAACGGCTTCCGCTCCCGACGCTATTTTCTCAATTCTCGCAGTTCCGGCTTGCAACTCGGCGATGCGCTGTTCGACGGCTTTGGTCGTTTCCGGCAAAGCCGGCGCGCCATCCGCCGTTGAGAGCTTCATGCCGTTGTATTGCGGCGGATTGTGGCTGGCGGTGAAATTGATTCCACCTCGTGCCTTTTTCGACCGAATCGCATAAGAAATCGCTGGCGTGGGAGTTTCGCGAGTTGTCAGATACGACTCAAACCCAAGTTCCGCCAGTTCTTGCGCACAAACGGCTGCAAATCGTTCGCTCAAAAATCGAGTGTCATAGCCAACGATGAAAGCCCCCAAACCACTCGTTTCATTGACCACAGAGGCAATGGCGCGCGTCACCAGACGCACGTTTTCCATCGTGAACTCATCGGCGATAATCGCTCGCCATCCTGAAGTGCCGAAAGTGATTCCCATCGTGTCCTCGACGTGGAAACTTCAATTCAAAATCTGTTTTAGTTTAAAAATTGTGGCCTGTTACCGCACCACCGACTCCGGTTTGGCTACCGGAAAATGTTACTTGAACCTTATTTGCTTAATGCTTTGCTTAAGATGGCGCGGACGGTAGCACGCAAAAGAAAGCCTGTAAAGCACTATTTTTCAGTAGTTTCACGCTTGAAACCTCATGAGGAACATGCTTCTGTGGAAAACTGCCAATGCTTAAGCTCAACTGTGGAAAATTCGTCTTGCGGCTGAATCAAGACTGAACACACTATATTGGGCTTTGGTTGGTTTTCAAGCAGATATACTGAGATTCTGCTCCGAAAACCCATTGATTTTCCTGCCTTAGCCGTTGTTCGGCTTCTTTGAATATTTCATTCTCAAAAAATTTCGTTTGCCTCACACATGAAACAGGAATTCATGAAAACCTCCGATTCGTTTACCAATTCCCGGAACTGATTTACCATCCGCGCCGCATGCTTAATTCCCTCCCGAAAAGTCTTCAAGCTTATGGTTGGTTGATGTTATGCGCTGTGGCCGGATTGGCGATGTTGTTTCTGTTCGACGACAGTTGCCAGATGGACGGTGGCCAACATCATTTATTCGCTCGCTGGGCGTGGACGCATCATGAATTGTTTGTCGGAGTCTGGTCGCGTCCGCTGTTCACATTTGTGTACGCCTTCCCGGCGGCAATCGGTTTCCGAGCCGCGCGCGCGCTAACAGTCGTCATCTGTTTGTTGATCGCATGGCAGACTTGGCGCTTAGCTGAGGATTTCAAGTTAAACAGAGCGCCATTAAGCATTGCTCTGTTGTTTTTGCAGCCTTCGTTTGTTCTCTTTTGTGCGGACACGATGACCGAACCGATTTTCGCGCTCACATTCGTCATTGCTCTCCGATTACATCACAAAGGGAAACTCGTCGCCGGAATGATCGTCGCATCCTTGATGATTCTGGCCAGACCCGAAGGCTTTTTTCTCGGAGCCTTGTGGGCGATTTGGGTATTGTGGAGTTCGCCAATTCTTAATCCTAAATCCTTAATCCAGGTGTTCTGGCTGGGCACAGGCTCCGTGCTGTGGTGGTTGGCGGCCTTTCTGCTAACGAGTGACGCGCTGTTCATCAAAAACAATTGGCCGACCAGTTGGCCCATGACCGGCACGATGTATGGCGCGCACGGATTGCTTGCTTATCCCAGCCGTTTGCCCGAAGTCGTTGGACTGTTCCTGCTTCCCTGCTTTTTGTATGGGTTGGTCTGGCTGCTGAAACGACGGCAACTGACGACGCTGACGTCGTCGTTTTTGCTGTTGTTTGTGCTGCACACAATTTTCCGAGCTTTTGGGCTGTTGGGGTCAGCGGGCTATCCGCGGTATCTGGTCGCCATTTCGCCCGCGATTGCGTTGATTACGCTCGCTGGCTGGAACCAGATGGCCAAGTGGTTCACGCGTGTTTCCCGACCGATCAGAATCGGTTGCGTAACCGTGCTGTTCGCCATTTCGGCGTGGACGAATTTTGTATACGCCGACGGAGCCGAATGGTCGCGAGACGCACGCGCCATCAACGCGGCCTTCTACTTTTGGCAGCAACAGCCGACTCAGCTTCCCATCAGCCGATTCATCTGGAGCAAACCTTACGCAGCGATTTTGTTTGACCGCGATCCTTGGGAAAATCCTGCCTTTACGCGCATCAAGGAAACCGACATGAAAACGCTGCGCGAACTGCCTTCCGGTTCGTTGGTCGTCTGGGATGCGTTGGCTGGCCCCAAAGAGTTTCAGTTGCGCGCCGAAGATTTCCAGGCGGCGGGATTTTCGCTGCTTTATTCGCAAAC
>JAEUQP010000927.1 GCA_016789645.1 Acidobacteriota bacterium
CACACCTGCACGCGGTTGACGCGCTCGGCGTAAGTGAAAAATCTGCCGCGTTCGACACTGACCGAAACGATATCCGGGAAGTTTTCCCAGACACCCAGAATCAACGGATTGATGGCTTCGCGGCCACGCGCTGTCATCGAAGCCTTGTTTGCCGACGGGCCGTAACTGCCGCGAATCTTTTGCGGTGAAACAGCCTGAGGTTTATCCAGAGCCGCTACGGCCAGCGCGTCTTCGTACGTCAGGTCTTTGCGCTGGCGCTCTTCGGCAGAAGGCCGCCGAAACGAAGGGCCGATCTTTTCTTCCTTCGTGAAGTAAATGGCGTTCGGAGCGGACTTTTCGCTGACAGCGGCAACGCGCGCGGACAATCCGGTCAACACTGCGCCAACCATTACGACTACCGCTGTTCCAATGACGACGCCCAACAGCGTCAGCGCCGACCGCAACTTGTGCGTTCGCAAACTGTCGAACACGGTGATGACGATGTCTTTGAGAATCTGTGTTTGCATAGTTCTTAACTGGCAGGTTTTAAGTGACAGGTGGCTTACAACTCACCCCGTCACCTCAGCGACAACCTGTCACCAACCACCTACTCCTTCCTCAACGCTTCAATGGGACTTAACCGCGAAGCACGGCGAGCGGGAAAAACTCCAAAAACGATTCCAACGACACAGGAAATCAGCACCGCCGCAAACAAGGCCCACAGCGGCATGGCGATAGGAAAGCCACTCAGTTTGGCTGACACCCAAACCAACCCGGTGGAAATCATCATTCCAACCAAACCGCCTGCCAGGGTCAGCAGCGAAGATTCCAGCAGAAATTGCGCCAGAATGTCTTTGCGCCGAGCGCCAATTGCCAGTCGAATGCCGATTTCGCGCGTTCGTTCCGTCACCGAAGCCAGCATCATGTTCATCACGACAATGCCGCCTACTGCCAGAGCAATTCCCGTCAGCGGATACAGCACCGAACCGACGATGCGCGTCAGCAATCCGGTCACAGCTTCGACGCTTTTGGCGGTGATGATACTGAAATTGTCGCTGTCACCGTAACTCAATCGCCGCTGAGCGCGCATGCCGAAGCGAGCGATTTCCTCGACCTGCTCGTTCGGAACGTCAACGCCAGGCTTGGCTTTGACCAACATCGAAATCGAGCGCGAACGCGCGCCAAAAACCTTGGCAAAGGTTCCCAGCGGAATCAGCACAAATCCATCCTGCGAAGCTCCGAACGAGGAACCGCGCGGAGCCGCTATGCCAATGACTTCGTATTCGGCGGAACCGAGTTTCATGATTTGCCCCAAGGCTTCACGATCGGGAAACAAAAATTCATCCACGTCAGAACCGATGACGCAGACTGGGCGGCGGTTTTCGTCGTCGAAGTCGGTCAGGTCTCGCCCGCGAGCGATTTTGATCGTCGAAAGCGCGGCGATGTTGGCGGTCACGCCCTGCACGGCAATGCCTTGCAAAGAATTATTCCCGCGTTGAGCCGGAAGTGCGGCATCAATCTGCGCGCCGATTTCCATACGGTCGCCAATACGTTGGCGTAAACCGTTGATGTCTTCGATGGTGATGTCTGGACGTTTGGAAAGCGCTTCGGCAAAGGATTGCGCATCGCCCAGAAAATCCTGAAACGAGGCTTTTTCAATTCGAGCAATGCCCGGGCCGAGCGAGGAAGCTGTTTGTTTGATGTAATTCTGTGCGCCTTCCAGCAAGGCAGCCACAAATGTGACGACGGCGACGCCAATCACGACGCCAATAATCGTCAAACTAGAGCGCAGCCGGTTGGCCAGAATCGCGCTGGCGGCAACGCGGAACGCCTCGCCCCAGCGCGAAAAGCCAAACCTGATTCGGTACGATTTGTGAGCCTGAACGGGGACAGCGAACCGAATCGGATCGCCTGCTTCAGTTTCGGATTTATTGATTGTCAGATTTTTGAACACGACAGTGCTTTATCGCCTAAACCACTGCCATCTGTCACGAGGATTCTGATTTTGCAGCCAGAATCGCCCAGGACGGAACTGCATTTCATGGACTCTCAGGACTTGTCAGTCTTCCTGTTGCTCCAAAAAGAAATCCACCAGTTCATCTGCCGAATTGGTCATTTCGACGGCAAAGCGGCTGAGGCGACTGGTGAAATAATTGAACATCCAGACCGCCGGAATCGCGACCAACAAGCCGAATGCTGTGGCAATCAAGGCTTCGGAAATGCCTCCGGCGATGGCGCTGAACCCCGCCGATTCCAACTGATTCATTTTGTGAAAAGCGTCAATGATGCCAATCACGGTTCCGAACAATCCGACAAACGGCGCTGTCGAACCAATGGTCGCCAGACTGGACAACCCGCGATGCAATTCAGCGCTTTTCACGGCGGCGGCTCGGCGCAACGCGCGTTTGACTTTGCGCATCTGCCGCCCGGAACTCATCGCAGCGCTTCCCGCGCGACGCGAAGCCAGTTCCTGCAAACCAGAATTGACGACCACCGCCAGATGGCTGCGCCGGTAATGTTGTGTCAGCTTGATGGCTTCTTCGAGATGCGCCGAACGCAACATTTCCGCGACGCGTGGAGCGAATTCGCGCGATTGTTTGGTGGCTGCGCTGAAGGTCAGATACCGTTCCAACATCACCGCAATTGAGTAAATGGACATAATGGTCAGCACCACCATCACAGCAATGCCGTACCAGCTCATGGTTCGCAACCAATCCATTAACGAAGACGGCATCACATTGGGATTGCCGTCCTGCAACGCCAGCGCAAACGAACCGGCCAGCCCTGCAACGAAGTCAAAACTTTCCGTCAAAATCATCCGAGCAAACGGATTCATATACTCACCTCCGAATACATTGAATTGTCTGGATGGATGATGCGCATGCAGCCGAATCAAGCGCATCGTGGAAATGAAAATTCGCGGGCTTAGACCCCAGCCTTACAAAAGAAGTTCCCCTTTGCCAGAAAACTCTCTTCCACATTGCGACAATCGCAGCTTACAGGTAAATTCCGCGCTGCAAGTTTCGTCTTGATCCGCCGATTTGCCTCTCACGAATGCTTATGAAAATTGATCGGAACACAGTTGCGGTCGTCACTGGTGCGGCTTCGGGCATTGGGCGTGCCTTGGCGATTCGCTTGGCAGCCGAAGGCGCGCAACTGGCCATCAGCGACGTGAACCAGAATGGTCTGGAAGAAACGGCCCAACTTGCCTTAAAGCAAGCGACCAACCCCGACGTCAAAATTTCCACGCACGTGGTGGATGTTTCCGACCGCGAACGCATGCAGGCATTCGTTCAGGAAGTATTGGCCGAACACGGACGCGCGCATCTGGTGATCAACAACGCTGGAGTCGGACTTGGAGGCACGACCGAAGAGCTGGCGATCGAAGATTACGAATGGTTGCTGGGGATCAATTTATGGGGAGTGATTTACGGCACGAAATTGTTTTTGCCGATTTTGCGCCAGCAACCGCGCGGTCACATCGTCAACATTTCTTCGGTCTTCGGCATCATTGCTCCGCCGGGACATTCGGCGTATGCCACCAGCAAATTCGCCGTGCGTGGATTCACCGAATCGTTGCGCCACGAATTGAAAGGCAGTTCCATCACCATCACCTCCGTTCATCCCGGAGGCATTCGCACCAACATTGCGCGCAATGCTCGCGTGGGAGCCGGAGTGGATCCTTCAGTCGTCGAACGGGAAATACAGTTTTTCGATCAAGTGGCAAAAACCTTGCCCGAAACCGCCGCGGATGTAATCGTGCGCGGCGTGCTGAATGACAAAGAAAAAGTCCTGATCGGGTCGGACGCCTGGCTGATTGACAAGATTCAGCGGCTGATGCCGATCCGATACTGGAACGTATTGGAAAAGATGTTGGAAAAAATGGCTCAATAACGCAAAGCACGGAAACTCCCTGTACGCCCGTCGCGGAGGAAATGAAATGCCAAGTTGGCAAGCACGTCTGTTTTCGACTTTTGTTCGGCTGACCATGAAACGCAGCGCACGCAAACGCGCCTTGAAAATCGTCTCGGAAGAGGATGGAGCGAAGCTCGTCCGCAAGTTGTTTGAGCCGCCCGATTTTCTGCGTCCGAAATTGCCCGCTGGCGTTCGCATGCGCCCCGTTGAAGATTGGGGAGTTCACGGAGAGTGGCTGGAAACTGATGACCTGCATCGCACGGTGTATTACCTGCACGGCGGCGGGTACATCGCGTGTTCCCCAAAAACGCATCGAGGCTTTACGGCCAATCTGGCGCTAGCCGCCAAGGCCAAAGTTCTTTCGCTGGATTATCGCCTGGCTCCGGAAGAGAAATTTCCCGCCGCAGTGGAAGATGCCGTCGGCGGGTATCGGTTGTTGCTGGATAAAGGCGAATCTCCCCAAAACATCGTCATCGGCGGCGATTCCGCGGGCGGCGGTTTGGCGGCGGCAACCTTGATCGCATTGCGCGAACGTGGTTTGCCCATGCCTGCGGGCGCTTTTTTGCTCTCGCCGTGGACGGATTTGGCTGCCACGGGCGAATCGTTGATCACCAACGATCCGGTTGATCCAATGCTTTCAGGCCAACTGGTCGCCCCGATGGCCAAGTTGTATTACGGCGATTTTTCTCCGAAAGAACCGTTGGTGTCTCCTTTGTATGGAGACCTGCGCGGATTCCCGCCGCTGCGAATTTACGTCAGCGATACCGAAATCCTGCTGGACGATGCGCGCCGGTTGGCCGCTCGTGCCAGCGAACAAGGCGTCAGCGTTGATTTGCGTGTGTGGAACAAGTTGCCTCACGTCTGGCCGGTGTTCGTGGCGTTCGGTATTCCCGAATCCAGGGCCGCTTTTCATGAAATCGTAGAGTTCATCATCGAGCGAACTTCGCAGCAGCAAACGAAGCGAGCCGCTGCTTGAATGCTCTGCCAAACCAAACTGAACACTCAATCCAGGATGAACATGATTTCTTCAGGATTGACGGGAAAAACAACCAGCTTGACGTATAGTCAAAGCAACGTGTGAATCCTGAAAAATCCTGCCCATCCTGTTTTCTCTTAAAACTTCTATGAGCGAATCCAGCAATCAACTCGTTGTCGTGGTCGGCGCAGGCCCGGCAGGAATTTACGGCGTCCGCAAATTGTTCGAAGCCGGGCACGAAGTCATCATTCTGAATCGCGACATCAAACCTGGCGGACTGGTCGAATACGGCATTTATTTCAACAAGCACAAGCTGAAAGAAGGCGTGCGAAAACAGTTTCGGCAGATTCTGGCCGATCCAAAAATTCATTACGTCGGCCACGTCAAAATCGGCCAGCAAGCCGATCTGACGCTGGACGAACTGCGCGACTGGCTGAAACCATCGGCGGTCGTCATCGCTTCGGGCGCGCAAGGAACCAAAGCGCTGGGCATTCCCGGCGACGATGCCATCGGCGTGTATCACGCCAAGGATTTGGTGTATCACTTCAACGGATTGCCAGCCTTCACCAAACGGGATTTTCAAATGGGCGACCGCGTCGCCATCATCGGCGTCGGCAACGTCATGGTAGACATCGCGCATTGGCTGGTTCACGAAAAGAAAGTCAAAGAAGTCATCGCCGTCGCGCGCCGCGGCCCGGCTCAGCGAGCTTACACCGACGTGGAAATCCAGGCCGTTGCCGCCAACTTCGACCTGCCAGCGTTCGACGCCGAACTGGAACGCGTTCGCCCGCGTCTGGAAGCCGTTGGCGAAGACTTGGAAACCATTCGCAAAGACCTGACCAAATATTGCGCGACGAAAGCGAAAGAGGGCGAAAGCCCCAGCAAGATGTATTTCCGCTTCCTGAGTTCGCCGACCGAAGTCGTGGTCGAAAACGGCAGAGTCAAAGCGTTGCGTGTGGAAGATACGCAATTGGTTCAACGCGGCGAATCGTTATCGGCAAAAGGACTCGGCACGTTTTTCGACATCGAATGCGATTCCGTGGTCTTTGCCATCGGCGATCGGGTTGATGAAACGCTGGGGATTCCCTGCTCCGGCACGGAATACGTCCGCAATCCGAACCCAGACCCGGAAAATCCCGGCGATGAGGCGTATCAGGTTTT
>JAEUQP010000944.1 GCA_016789645.1 Acidobacteriota bacterium
GGTCGTCACATTGCGCGGGTCTACCTTGCCGGTCAGGTTGCCGTTGGAATCGTAGACGTATTTCAACGCCCAGGCTGTGTTGCCAGTCGTTTGATCCGACGGCGGAGTCAGCGCCAGGTTGCTGTTTGTATTCTGTTCGGGGTTGCGCGCTCGCAGCAGCCGCGACAGCGAATCGTAAAGGAAGTAGCGATACTGTGTGCCTTGCTCGACTTTGATCAGGTTGCCCGTCGTGCTGTAGCTGTAATTCGTCGCGTAATTCACGCCGCTGGGGTCTTCCACGACTTGTTTCAGCCTGCCCAGAGCGTCGGTTTCGCTGCGCCGGGTTTTGTTGGCCGGATCGCTGACCGTGACTTTGGTGCCGCTGTAAACGGTCGTGACTTTCGCGCCGTCAGGAGTTTTGACTTCGGTGACGCGCCCCAAAGCGTCGAACTTCGATTCCGTCCATTCGAGCGTTGCGCCGGGAAAATACGGATTGGACGTTTTCCAGGCTCGGCCAAGCTGATCGAACGCCGTTTGCTGTTCGCTCCATTGAGTGCCGCCTTCAAAGTGCCGAGTCTTCCACGCGCGCCCCAAAGCGTCGAAATGCGTTTCATCTTTCAGCCAGACGGTGGCGCTCTGTTTGGTTTCGCTGAGGATGTACAAACTGCCGGTCACGTCGTTATAAGTCTTTTTGACTTCGCCGCCGTCGGGCAGGATGGCGCGTTTCAATCGCCCCAGCGCGTTGCCGGTTTCATATTCGTAATTCGTGATCTGGTTGTTGGCGTCTTTGCTCTGCGTCGGTTTGCCGCTCTGGAAATCATACGTGGCAAAAGTCGTCAGCGCCGTGTTGGAACTGTAATAGCCACTGTTATCAGGCACGGGCGAAATCGTTTTGGTCGCGTAAGCGTAGGTGTTGCGCGTATTGTTGCCGTCGGCGAAAGAATCGCCGTATTCCGTCTCGCTGAGTTTGTTGTTGCCGTCCCATGTTTTGCGGACGTTGCCGAATTGATCGTACTGCGCTCGCGCGGTGATGTAGCTGTTATTGCCCAGGTTGTTCGGGTCATAAGTCTGAAACGAAGTCCCGTTGAAATCCAGCCAGCGTTTGGTGGAAGTCGCATTGCCGCGTACGGTCGTCGCCGGATTCGTCCAGCCGGGAATCGTTCCGCCGTAAGTCAGCAGCGGCAAATCCGATTCGTCGTATTTGAATTCCGCTGCGGCGACCACAACTCCCGAACCGTTTTTGACCGAAGTCTTGGACGGCAAACTGATCAGATGCCGATTGCGGTAATCAGTGGCGTTGGAAACACCGGAATCATTGACGACGAAAAGCGATTCTTCAGTTCTGAGCAACGTGCCGAGCGGCATGGACGTGATCGCTCCGGTTTGGCCGGTGGAAGCGGAAACTGAGCCGTAATCGTAGCTCTTGTTTTCTGTCACGTTCAGGTCGTTGTCATAAGCCATCGTGGTGGTTTGCGTCAGCGCGTTGCCGCCCGTGTCCAATATGATTCCGACCTGTTTATCCGGTCGCGCGTCGCGCGTGGCGTTGCTGTTTCCCCCGGACAACGGCCCGCTGTAAGCCCAATTGGTCAAGCTGCGTCGCAGCATAACATTCGTCGCGTTGTAACTTCGCTCGTCATAAGCTCGCCCGGATCGCGCATCGTCAAAACCAAAATACGTCACTCCCGCCGCCGTGTGCAGCGTTCGTTCGGATTTTTCTCCCAGCGGATTGGTGACGCTGGCGACAAAAGTCGTGCCGTTGTTGGTCGCCGAATAATTCCAAACCAATTCCTGCCCGGAAGTGCAACTGGCGGTTTCGCAAACTCGCTGCTGGGTGACGCCGCGATTGGATTGGCCGTAAAGCGCGCTGTAATTGTCGAAATCCAGTCCGGGCACTTCGGCATAGGTGTAACTGTAATAGCCGCCGGTCGGCAACGTGACTTTGGTGATTTCACCGTAGGTGTTGTAACCGAACGTGTATTTCAACCCGTTGGGCAAAGTGATTTCGGCCAGCACGGATGGGTTGAACAAAGCTCCGCAGGGATGTTCGAAGCTGGCAAAGCTGGTATACAGATACGGTGATTGATTGGTGCGACTGAAACAGTTTTCGCGCCCTGTGTAGGGCATCTGGCTTTCGCTGGAATAACCCAACATAACGTGCAGCTTTTTCCAAACCAGCGTGTATTGCTGGGTCGCTGTTCCAAATCCCGGAAGCGAAAGAGTTTGCGTAGCCTGGGTCTGGCCGCTGGCAATGGTGTTGTCCAAAACAACGCTGATGACTCGCCCGGTAGTGTCCGTCCATTGCTTGCTGGAAGAGTTGTAGATAAGCGTGTTGCCGTTACGATCAATGAAATGGACTCCGCCGGAAGCATTCAGCAAATACCGCGAACCATCCGGCAAATACAAAATGGCAGCGTCGGCGTCGTATTTCATACGCGAACCGTCAGTGGAAATGTAAATGCCCGTCAGCGGTGGCGCGCCCAAAGAAAGATGCCGCAAAACCACAGTGTCGTTTTTGCGAAGTTCGTGCGTGGAACCGTCAGGCATGTGCATGGCAATGCGTTCGACAAAATATCCGTATTCCGGGCCGTTGTCGCAAGTGGTGCAAACCGAATTGCCATTGACGTCATAAATTTGCGCTCCGCCAGTGTATTCCACCCAAGGCACGTCCAGATTCGTTGTCCATCCCGATTTCGAGTATTCGCCGTATTTGAAATTCACATCGCTCTGGTCAGTGCCATTGAATTGCGTCCAGGAGAATTGGTGTCTGGTGCGCCAGACTTTGGACGAATAGCTGAGCGTGACAGGCATGCTGGCTCCACGACCCGGAAAATTGCCCAGCGGCACGCTGAAGCTCATGCCGAAAGTCGAAGGATCAACATTCAGATTGCTTCGCAGCGATTGATCAAGATTGTTTTCCGTGTAGCTGATGTTTTGCGCCAACGCTGTGGCGTTGCCAAATGCCAGGAACCCAGCCAACAAAAAGAACTGAACAAATGACGGCTGAAGAATTTTGCGGATGTGCTGCATAACGATACCTCCCTGAAGCTTCAGTTTTTGCCTTTAGGTGATGACCTTGAACTTCCGACTACAGAATTTGCTTGGGCTGAAAGGTGAAGGTGAACGAACCTTCCTGTTGATCGCAGGTGAACGAAGTCACGCTGGCGCGGTCACCGAGTTGTGCTAAAGCCATTGCGCGGCGAAAACCATTACTGCATAGATCTGCGCCAGAATCGGGACGAACAGCGCTGCCTTCTCTGACGCTCAAACCGGGCGGCGTTCGTTCGGCGGCGACTGAGGCTGAACCTCGCACCAGATCAATGATGTTCATGTCCCACCCTCTGGCGTCGCCATTGGCGCGTTCAACCGCCAACACCAGACGACTGGTGGGCAGAACTTTGCGACCTAGGGGCAAGGTCAAATCGGCGGGCTTTGCAGCGGACAGATCAACCGGAACGACGAATCCATCCACACGACGCAACAGCGCATTACCGTCAAACTCAAAAACCATCAGGTTCAAACTATCCAGCTTGTCGTTGCCAATCGCCACCACGCGAGCTTTCAGCGTTGTGACAAACTGCGTGTTCTTTTTGCCCGCCGCGAACACATCGCTTGAAAGATTGACCAAGCGAACCGGCGCTCCAGCGGGGATGAAACCAAACGGTGGCAACACTGCAACGACTTGCGCCGGCTTTGACATTGAGCTTACGGCACTGCGCGAACGAACGGCTTGAGTAACGGTCACGGCTGCGACAGCGACGCCAGCCAGTACGATTGCCGACGCTAAAAGTTTGAATCGGAGCGAGAATGAGTTTTTGTAGCTTGTCATAAAGACACTTCTCCCTGCACCCGATTCAATCAAGAAACGGACGCGGTTTCGGTTGGCAATTCATTGTGAG
>JAEUQP010000962.1 GCA_016789645.1 Acidobacteriota bacterium
GCGCGCGCCACTTCGTGAGCGACGATGACTCCGCCCAATGCCGGAGCGATCACCAGATCAATCTGGCCAATGTTCGGATCGGCTTTGGCTTTGGCGGCCAGTTCGGCGCACAGGGTTTCGGCGACTGCCGGATGCTGCAACACCAGCGCACATTGCAAATATCGGTTGCTGTGCAGGCCGGAACTGAGCAGAAAGTGGCCTTTCAGCAAGGCTTGATTGTCTTCAAAAATCTTCAGCACTTCTTCGGTTGTCATCATTGCCATCCTAAAAATATAAGTTTTCGTTCCGCAGTTTACAGTTTGCGATTCCGAGGTTACCTTGTCGCCGCAATCCACAACTTCTTCAAATCAGAAAGCGAATAAACTTATGTCCCAAAAATTGAATTTGGAAGAGCACATCTCTTCCAAAGAGAAAAAGCAGGGCTATGTCACGCAGATGTTTGAAATCATCGCCCCAAGCTATGATTTCTTCACAGTGCTTTATTCTTATGGCATGGATCGCGGCTGGAAACGCAAGCTGATCGAAATGCTCAATCCGAAAGGCCATGAACGCGCGCTCGATCTGGCTTGCGGAACCGGCGACATCACTTTTGCGCTGGGAGAAAAATTGCCGTCGGGCGAAGTCATCGGTCTGGACATCACCACGGGGATGATCGAAATCGCCAACCAAAAACGTCAGGAAAAAGGCGTCAACAACGTGTCGTTCCAGCTTGGCGACATCATGAAAATGCCTTTTGCCGACAATTCATTCGATTATGTGACCTGCGGGTACGCGTTGCGAAACGTGCCGGATGTCGAGCAGGCATTGGTGGAAATCAAACGTGTCATGAAGCCGGGCGGGCGAATCATCTCGCTGGATTTCGCCCGACCCGACAACCGGATTTACCGTTGGTTGTACCTGAATTACCTGATCGTCACGGGATCGCTGGCCGGTATTTTGATGCACGGCGATGCGGACATTTACCGTTACATCCCCGAAAGCCTGAAACGATACCCCGGTCAGCACGGAGTTCAGGACATCATGAAGCGCGTTGGATTTACCGACACCGGCTTTCGCGTTTTTGGCGGCGGAATCATGGCGCTCAATTTCGGAACCAAGCCCAACTAAGCCTCGAAGCGTTTCACCACCAGCGCGGAGTTTTTCGATCCAAATCCGATGCAGTTGCACACCGCCGTTCGAATGTCTGCCGCGCGCGAAGCGTTCGGAACGTAATCCAGATCGCATTCCGGATCGGCTTCGTCTAGATTGATGGTCGGCGGCAAAAATCCATGATTGATGCCGCCGATGGTCGCCATCAAGCCTGCCGCGCCGGAAGCTCCTTGCGGATGGCCGATCATGCTTTTCGTGGCGCTCATCGGGATTTTGTAGGCCAGATCGCCGAAGGCATTTTTGACGGCTCGCGTTTCGATGCGGTCGTTCAGTTTGGTCGAAGTCCCGTGCAGATTGATGTAATCCACTTCTTCCGGAGCGACGCCTGCGTCTGCCATGGCCAACGTCATGGCGCGCGCAGGTTCGACTCCGCTTTCATCCAACTGCACTCGATGGTGGGCGTCACAAGTGGAGCCATACCCAACGATCTCAGCATAAATTTGCGCGCCGCGTTTCTGGGCATGTTCCAATTCTTCGAACACGAACAGATAGCCGCCTTCGCCGATGACGAACCCGTCGCGGTCTTTGCTGAACGGGCGCGAGCCGCGTTCCGGTTCGTGATTCCACGAAGGCGTCATGACTTTCAGCATGCAAAATCCCAGCATGAAGCTGTGCGCCAAGGGCGCGTCCACTCCGCCGGATAGCACGGTGTTGACTCGTCCAAGAGCGATGTTTTGCACGGCGTAATTGATCGCGTCGGTGGAAGACGTGCAACCAGTGGAAATCAGGTGACTGAATCCCTTGATGCCGAACGGCATGGATAATTCGCTGGGCAGTGAACCAGGCGTGGCCGTTGGAACGGTATAAATGCTGGCGCGCTTGGCTTCGTTGCCGAAATAATAGCGGTACTGCTTTTCAATAAATCCCAGACTGGCTCCGCCGCTGCCCAGGACGATTCCGATATCGCGCTTTTCGTCCAATGACATTTCGCGCGGATTCAATCCCGCGTCCGCAAACGCCAGTTCCGCTGATGCGATGGCGTACGCCACTGCGTGGGAAACGTGTTGGCGGTCTTTGGGAGGAATGTACTCATCCGGGTTGAAATCTTTGACTTCGGCGGCGATTTGCACAGGCAAATCGTCCGGGTCAAACCGCGTGATGCGAGCGACGCCACTGCGTCCGGTTCTGATAGATTGCCAATATTGTTCTTTGCCTAGTCCAATCGGACTGACGCAGCCGATGCCTGTGACGACTACGCGCCGTAGCGTTTTGGGAGTTTTCATTTTTTATCTCGCTTGAGTGAAGGATTTTGTGATTGCGGGCGACAGCTTACCCCGACAATGCAGATTAAACAAAGTCGAGCAGCGGGATAGGCGACGACGAGAGCCAGGAGAAGATGGTTACCAGAATTTTTATTAACGGGTTGGCCAAACCACTTTCAGAAAGCTATACTTCGTTGTGTCGCCCGGAAGCATTTGCGAGCATAGTTTTTAGCGCCGCAACAGGCAGTAACCCCCACAGGAGCTATCAATTCCATTACGAAAGAGCGAACGAACAATTTTATGAGAATTGCCATTTTGGGGACGCGAGGGATTCCGGCGAATTATGG
>JAEUQP010001023.1 GCA_016789645.1 Acidobacteriota bacterium
CGGCTTCGATCCTGCCGTTTTTGATGACAATCGTGCCTTTTTCAATCACGCCGTTGGTGACGGTGACGATACGCGCGTTGCGAATGGCATAAGTTCCCTGCTCCGATTTCGACTGCGCCAGTCCGGTGACGGAAAGGCAAAAGGCAAAGATCAAAAGGCCAAAAGCAAAGGTGCGGAACTTCAAGTTTGATTTGGTAAAAGTATTCATTGTGACGATTCTCCTGTTTCAGCGAATCGGCAAAAGGAAAATCAAAAGCCCTAATCGGATTGAGATTTTCCTTTTGCCTTTTGATTTCCTCACCGTCGTTTCTTGCGTCCCGGCCCGCCGTGCTGGTGGCCGTCAATTTCTTCTTCGCTGAGCGTCGGGATAACCGGTTGCTGCTGCACGGTCGGTTGCGCGACGCCGGGCGTGCGGCGTTCTTTTTCGATCAAGGCTTTCTTTTCCGCCGTCAGTTTGGCGCGATTTTCCAAATCCTGTTTGCGGTCGAAATAAACTTCGCCTTCGATCATGGTCATTTCCGGACGCGAGTAGACGCTGAACGGATGGCCGTTGAACAACACCAGATCGGCGTCTTTGCCGACATCAATGCTGCCGATTCGTTTTTCCAGTCGCATCTGAATCGCCGGATTCAGCGTCACCAGTTTCAAGGCTTCTTCTTCGGTCAGGTCGCCGTACTTCATCATCTTGGCGGCTTCCTGATAAAAGCGGCGCGCGTGTTCGTTGCTGTCGGAGTGAATCGAAACCACGATGCCTCGCCGGGTCATGATCGCCGCGTTGAACGGAATCGCGTCGTAAGCTTCCCACTTGTACCCCCACCAATCCGGCAGGATCGAAGCCGAAGCGCCGTGTTTGGCGATTTCCGGAGCGACTTTGAACCCTTCCAGCGTGTGTTGCAGCGTGTGGACGCGGATGCCGAATTCTTCGCAAAGTCGCATCAACATGACGATTTCGTCGGCGCGGTAACAGTGCGAATGAATGTCCATCTTGCCACGCAAAATGTCAGCCATCGCTTCCAGTTTCAGGTCGCGTCGAGGCGGCAACGGATTTTCGCCGCGCTTTTTGGCCAGTTCATACGCGTCCCACTGTTGCAGATATTCGCGGCCTTGCGTGAAAGATTCGCGGATGACTTCCTCGACTCCCATACGCGTGGCCGGGAAACGGCGAGTCTGGCCGGGCAGGCTCGGCACATTCGATCGTTTGGGATTTTCGCCCAGCGCGAACTTCACCGTGCGCGGCGCGTCGGCGACTTTCATCTGGTCAACCGGCTTGCCCCATTTCAATTTGATGATGGAGTTTTGTCCGCCGATGGCGTTGGCGCTTCCGTGCAGTTGGTGAATGGTGGTCATGCCGCCCGCGAGCTGGCGATAGATGTTGATGTCGGTCGGATTGACGACATCGCCCATTCGCACCATCGAAGTGTTGGACAACGTGCCTTCGTTCGTGCCGTCCAGCGCCGTGTGCGAATGCGAATCCACGAAACCGGGGGTGACATACATGCCGGTGGCGTCAATGATTTTGGCATTCGCTCCGGCTTTGACATCGGCGACTTTGCCAACGGCGGCGATCTTGCCGTTGCGAATCAAAATCGAACCGCCTTCGATCGTGCCGTGCGAAGCCGTCATAATCGTGGCGTTGCGAATCAAAATTTCTTCGTTGCTTTGCGCCTGCGCCGTAGCGCCGAAAGCCAACGTGAGCAGGAAAAACAGAATTGTTTTTTTCATTGCGATCTCCTGTGTGTTGTACCGTAGACTGTCAAGCCTGCGGAGGTTTCTGATGACGGCCGTTTCAAGCCATATCGAACCATCAAACAAGACAGGCGCAGGCTGGACAGCCTACGCTACATTTCTTTCGGCGTTTTGCTGCCGGTGAAATCCGAATTGCGCCCCATCATTCCCATCTGGCCGCTGATCGAAGTGCCTTCGATTTTGCCTTTCAGCGTTCCGGTCATCGTTTGGCCGTTGGGTGTGCTAACGGTGTA
>JAEUQP010000385.1 GCA_016789645.1 Acidobacteriota bacterium
GCAGGAACCGGCTGCAATTCGCCGCTTCGCCGAGCGCGCCATTGGCTGACACGACCTTGCGCGTTGTTGTGGTTGCATTGCCGGCAAACGATGGAAGCTCCGACAAGCTCATTCCCGCAGTTTTCGCACTTCATTTTTTGAAACTCCGAACCTGACTGGTTTCGTGCAGGTTTTGTGTAGCCTGTTGCTTGTAAATGCTTGAGTGCTTTGCCCAAAAGCGACGCGATAGTAGCAAATGCCTGTAAAGACGGTCAAGAAAATGACTTGGCCGCACGACGGTCAGGAGGATTGCCAAACTCCGAGGCAAAGCTTACCCTTCGCGCCGAGTTTTGAACCTGTCTGGCAACTATCCAACGCGAATATGAATTTGCTGAATTTCGATTTTGACGAGCGAATCGAATATGCCAAAACCTTGCCCGCGCGGTGTTATACCGAGGCGGACTTTTTGGTGGCGGAACAACAGCGAATTTTCAATCGCACATGGCAATTGGTCGGGCGATTGGAGCAGGTTGCCGAACCGGGCGCGTTTTTCACGGCGGAGGTAGGCGATGAACCGATTGTCATTGTGCGCAGCGATGACGGCGAATTGCGAGGCTTTCATAACGTCTGTCGCCACCGCGCCGGGCCAATTGCGCAGGGGCAGGGAAGTTGCAACAAGTTCCGTTGCGGTTATCACGGCTGGACATATTCGACCGACGGACGGTTGATCGGCGTGCCGGATTTCGACGGCGTTGAAAATTTTGACCGAGACAAATTCGGATTGCGTCCCGTGCAGGTGGAAACCTGGGAGCAATTCATCTTCGCCAAACTCGACGGGCGGGTGAATGCCTTCAGCTTGCGCGATTTTCTGGAAGACATTCCGGGGCTGACTCAGCATTGCCGCATTTCTGAAATGAAGTTTGCCGAACGGCGCGATTACCTGATTGATTGCAACTGGAAAGTGTACGTGGACAACTACGCTGAAGGGTATCACGTGCCGATCGTTCATCCGAGTTTGATGCGCGAGATTGATTTTCAACGCTACCGAACCATCACGCGGCGGTTTTCTTCGCTGCAGGATGCGCCGATCAAAACCGGTGACGATCCCGAACGACGCTATTCGGCAACAACGGAGCAATCCGAAGCTTTGTACTTTTGGGTGTTTCCCAACCTGATGCTGAACATTTACCCGGACAATCTTTCGACCAATTTGATTGTGCCGGTGGGGCACGACAAAACGCTGACCATTTTTGAATGGTACTTTCACGATGTCGAATCGGCGGTGGCGAAAGAGCGAATCAAAACCACCGTTGATTTGAGTGATGAAATTCAGCAGGAAGACATCTGGATTTGCGAACAAGTGCAACGGCGGTTGAAATCCGTCGCGTATGATCGCGGACGGTATTCGGTTAAACGAGAAAACGGAGTTCACCAATTCCATTCGTTGTGGATGGAGTTCATGAAAGCGAACTGATTCATTACCAACTTATGATTGAAGACAAACTGAAACTTTTGAAAGAAAAAAACGCTGCGGCAGAAGCAGGCGGCGGAGCGGATCGTGTTGCTCGGCAACACGCCGAAGGCAAGATGACGGCGCGCGAACGGATCGAGTTTTTGCTTGATGACGGCACGTTCGAAGAGTTCGACAAACTCGTCACGCATCGTTCGCGGGATTTCGGCATGGAGTCGCAACAGATTCCCGGCGATGGATTCGTTACCGGGCACGGGCTGATTGATGGCCGCGAAGTGTTTGTCTTTGCCCAGGACTTCACGGTCTTTGGCGGATCGCTGTCAGAAACCAACGCGCAAAAGGTTTGCAAGATCATGGATATGGCGATGAAAGTCGGCGCTCCGGTCATTGGCCTCAATGATTCCGGCGGCGCGCGCATTCAGGAAGGCGTCGTCAGCCTGGGTGGTTACGCCGACATCTTTTTGCGAAACACGCTGGCTTCGGGTGTTGTGCCGCAGATTTCCGCGATTATGGGGCCGTGCGCTGGCGGAGCTGTGTATTCGCCCGCGATCACCGATTTCATCGTGATGGTCAAAGACACCAGCTACATGTTCATCACCGGGCCGGATGTCATCAAAACCGTCACGCACGAAGATGTGACCAAGGAAGAGCTCGGCGGTGCAATGACGCATAACTCGACCAGCGGCGTGGCGCACTTCGCGGCGGAAAACGAAGAAGATTGTTTGCGGCTGATCCGCGAACTGTTGTCCTTCATTCCTTCAAACAATCAAGACGATCCGCCGCGCGTGGCTTGCGACGATCCGGTGAATCGCGCCGACGAATCGCTGAATACGGTCGTTCCGCCGGAATCGAACAAGCCATACGACATTCGCCAGATCATTACCAAAGTCGCCGACAACGAATACTTCTTCGAAATTCAGGAGCATTTCGCGCGCAACATCGTCATCGGCTTTGCACGGCTGAACGGTCAATCGGTCGGCATTGTAGCCAACCAGCCGAACTTTCTGGCCGGAGTGCTGGACATTGACGCTTCGACCAAAGCGGCGCGGTTCGTTCGCTTCTGTGACTGTTTCAACATTCCGATCATCACCTTTGAAGACGTGCCCGGTTTTTTGCCCGGAGTCAGCCAGGAATACGGCGGCATCATCCGGCACGGAGCCAAGCTTTTATATGCTTACGCCGAAGCGACCGTGCCAAAAATCACCGTCGTCACGCGCAAAGCCTACGGCGGAGCGTATTGCGTGATGGGATCGAAACATTGCCGGACGGACATCAACTTCGCGTATCCGACCGCCGAAATCGCCGTCATGGGAGCCGAAGGCGCGGTCGGCATTTTGTATCGCCGCGAACTTTCCAGCGCCGCCGATCCGGCAGCCGCCCGCAAAGAAAAGATCGAAGAGTATCAGGATAAATTCGCTTCGCCGTACGTGGCCGCCGAACGCGGCTTCATTGACGAAGTCATCGAACCCAAACACACACGCCAAAAACTGATTCGCGCCTTGAAGCTGCTGGAAAACAAACGCGACACCAATCCGCCGCGCAAACACGGCAACATTCCTCTTTGATGGCAAAAGGCAAATCTCAAAAGGCAAAAGTCAAAAGCGCGGCGAAAGGCTGCGCTTTTGACTTTTTGATTTTCTGTTTATGATCCAGCCGATGGGTACAAAACTTCGATTCAAAATTGTTTTTCTGATTCTTTTGCTGGCTTGTTCGGCGGCGAAGGCATTGGCCGCGGATGTCATCATTGTCATGCCGTTTGAAAATCGCTCGCAATCCAGTCAGCACAATTGGGTGCGCGAAAGCTTTTCGATTTTGCTGGCTGATATTCTGGACGCGCCGGGCGTGACGGTGGTCAACTCCGACGAACGCTTGCAGGCTTTCGATCAAGTCCGGCTCAGCCCGACTGATTTGTTGACGCGCGCGGCGATGATTCGCGTCGCCGAAGCCGCCAAAGCCAACCTGATTGTGCTGGGCGAATTCGACATCGGCGGCGACAAACAAAACGTCACCATTGCCATTTCGGCGCGATTGATCGAAGTCGAAGCCGGGCGATTGATCGGCAACAAGGTGTTCAATTTCAGCGGCCCGCTCAGCGATTTGCAGTTGATGCAGGGACAACTGGCCTGGCACGTGTTGTACGAGCGAAACCCTTCCTTGAGTTACACCAAAGAACAACTGGTGCGTCGCGCGACCAATGTTCCGCCGCGCGCGTATGAAAGTTACGTCAAAGGCGTGCAGACGCTCGATCTGCGATTGCGCGAATCGTTTCTGAAACGTGCCATTCAAGAACACGACACCGCCGGAGCGCCCGGCCATTACGCACAGGCACTTTACGAACTCGGCGTGTTGCAATATCGCCAGACGGAATTTGAAGAAGCCGTCACGATGCTCAAGCAACTGACCAAAGGCGATCCGCATTACGAAGAAGGATTGTTTTATCTGGGATTGGCAGCGTTCAAAGCTGGGGCATTCAATGATGCTGCTTTGGCTTTGGAGACTTTGGCAGGAATTGCTCCGCTGCCGGAAATTTTGAATAACACCGGAGCCGCTTTGACGGCCAAGGGCGAAAACGCGCGCGCGCTGCCGTTTCTGCAACGCGCCATTGCGACCAATGCCAACGACACGGTGTACCGATTCAATTACGGATATGCCGCTTGGCGAAATCAATCTTACGACGAAGCCGCGCAACAGCTTCGCGCTGTGGTCGGATCGAATGCCCGCGATGGCGAAGCATGGTTTGTGTTGTCGAAATGCCTGGCTTCCGCCGAAAAAGCCGACGAAGCCGCCAAAGCCGACAACGAAGCCAAACGCTATTTGAGCGCGTATGCCCGGTGGGCGGTCGCACCGGACAAAGTTCCCGTGCTTTCGCGTATGAAAGAAGATTTGAACGAATTGTCGTTGGCCAGATTGCTGCGCCAGCAATCTGCTTCGACCACCTCAGCGCAAACGCGAGCGACGCCGCAGCAAATTTCCCAGCAACAGGCGCTGGACAACATTCGCCAATTGCTTGCCGCCAACAAAGACGCTGAAGCGATGGCAGAACTCCAGCGAGTCTTGGCCGCCGACACCGCCAACGCCGACGCATACTTTTTGCGTGGCATTGTCTACACGCGCCGCAACGAAACTGAAAACGCGCTGCGTTCGTTCCAGGCCGCCGTGTCGTGGAATCCGCGCATGCCCGAAGCGCACATCATGCTGGGCCGGATTTATCTGGCTCGGCGCGACACCGCTAGAGCTTTGGCGCATTGCAAACAAGCCCTGGAACTCGATCCGCAAAACCGCGAAGCCATCGCGCTGAAACAGCAAATCGAAATCGGGCGATGATTTCTTTTGGGCAAAAACGCTGGTAACGAGAGAGCCTTATGACCCCTTACGATGCTTCTCGCCGCACGTTCCTGCTGTCTTCTCTTGGATTCGCTGCCACGCAACTTGTTCGCGGACAAAACGCGCCATCGCTCACCGGCTGAAAGGCTTCATCACCGAAGTGCGATTGAATTCATCGCGGCGGCAGAACCGTTCTGGCGCCCCGATAAACCTGTGACGAACTAACCTGGGCGCTGATTGATTCAACGTTGTCTGGTTTGACCCGACGGGCGTAAGATGCCGCAGAACTATCGGAACTTAGTGATTGGAAGGAAGTAAAGTTTATGAACGCGCCAATGACTACCATTGAGGTGAATCAGAATGCCGCCGTCATTCTGCGAATGTTACAGCAAAAGGCGGAAGCTCAGGGAACCACGCTCGAAGAACTGTTGAAACCACTCGCCGCAGAGATGACTGAGCCGGAAGAACCACAAGAAGCCCCACCACGAAACGAAGCGATGCTTGCTGTCATCCGCAGAACTCACGAACGGTTGAAAAACCAGCCAGTGAGTGGTTCGACTGAAGAAACCTTGAAATTGATCCGAGAGGCGCGCGGAGGCGCGATGTGGGGATATGAGCCAACCGACACAGAATAACCCTGGCGCGGTGGTGGTTGATGCAAACATTCTGATTTCGATCTGCGCCAAAGAACCCAGTCAACAAACAGCGGAAAATGCTCTGGCTGATTATGCGACCAGAGGCTGGGTTTTCTACGCACCCGGCGCAATTCTGACCGAAGTTCCATTTGTCCTATGCAAGAAGCTTCAGAGCGGATCGTTGACTGAAGTGAAATATCGAGAAGCAATCGAAACTTTCAACGACTATATGCAAACGATTCAGCCTTCGCCACAAGGCGATATTCGGCTCATTCTTCGCGCGGAAGAGATACGACAAGGCTACAGTTGTTTACACTCCACGGATTCTTACTACCTTGCTCTGGCTGAAGAATTGGCCAAAGGGGGCGCGGCTGAGTTCGTGACTTTTGATAAAGGCGTCGTAAATATTGCTGCCAAAAACGCACCGGTAGTGAGAGTGAACCTGCTTCTTACTTAGTGCTGAATACGCTTGTTGTGACCTGTGAGCACATTCTTCAACCAAAAGGATCCATCTTGTGAAAAAATCACCAGCACTGATCTTATTCACCAGCTTATTGGTTTTATTTGCTGGCGCGGCACTTTTCGCCCAGCAACCGCAACGGCAGCTCACGCCCGAACAACAGGAGCAGTTGCAAGCCCAACAAGCCGCCACCCGCGAAGATCATCAGCGGATGATGGCGCTGCTTGGCATCAAGGAATTGCGACCGGGAGCGAATGGCAGCAACAAGGATGCTCCGAATTTCGCCAACTACGATGAATCGAAAGTGAAGCCGTATTCGCCGCTGCCCGATCCGCTGACGTTGAAGAACGGCAAGAAAGTGACTTCGGCCAAAGTGTGGTGGAATCAGCGCCGTGCGGAAATTGTCGAAGACTTCGACCGCGAAGTGTATGGCCGCGCTCCGAAAGTCACGCCGAAGGTGAAGTGGGAAGTCGTCAGCACGACCAATGAAGACAAGTACGGCGAGCCGGTTGTCACCAAACAATTGGTCGGTCACGTAGACAATTCGTCCTATCCGGCAGTGACCGTGGACATCAAATTGACGCTGACGACTCCGGCCAAAGCCGTAAATGTACCGGTGATCATGGAGTTGATGTTTCAACTACCTCCGCGTCCGGCGAATGCGCCGCCGTTGCCACAACAGCCGGGAACTCCTTGGCAGCAACAGGTGCTGGAAAAAGGCTGGGGCTACGCGACGCTGGTGCCAACCAGCATTCAGGCTGACAACGGCGCGGGTTTGACGGCGGGCATCATCGGTCTGGTCAACAAGGGGCAGCCGCGCAAAGCTGATGATTGGGGAGCCTTGCGCGCCTGGGCTTGGGGCGTCAGCCGCGCGCTCGATTACTTTGAAACCGACAAAGCCGTCAACTCCAGGATGGTTGGCCTGGAAGGGCATTCGCGCTACGGCAAAGCGACGCTGGTGGCAATGGCATACGAACCGCGTCTGGCAATTGCGTTCGTCAGTTCTTCCGGCGCGGGCGGAGCCAAAATCCATCGCCGGAACAATTACGG
>JAEUQP010001058.1 GCA_016789645.1 Acidobacteriota bacterium
TTTCATTGAGTTGATCGAATCGCTGGAAGCGGAAATGGCGCGCAATCGCGGCGCTCGCAAAGCGTCGGACACGCGCGACCGCGCGATTTTGGTTGGAGTGACCACCGAAACCACCGCCGAAGCCAAAGATTCGATTGACGAATTGCGCGAACTGGCGACTTCGGGCGGCTTGGTCGTGTTGGACGAAATCATTCAGCGACGCCAAGCGCTCGATCCGAAAACGCTGGTGGGCAAAGGCAAACTGGACGAAATCATCATCCGCAGTTTGCAGCTAGGCGCGGATATGATTGTCTTTGACCGCGAACTTTCGCCCGCGCAAGTCCGCGCCATCAACGAAATCGCCGATCTGAAAATTGTGGATCGTTCGCAATTGATTCTGGACATCTTTGCTCAACGCGCGCAAACCGCCGAAGGTCGCATTCAGGTCGAACTGGCGCAGTTGAAATACCTGCTGCCGCGTTTGACCGGAAGCGGCACTGCGATGTCACGGTTGATGGGCGGCATTGGCGGACGCGGCCCCGGCGAAACCAAGCTGGAAGTGGATCGCCGCCGCGTTCGTGACCGCATCAGCCATCTGGAATCGCAACTCGACAAAATCCGCGCCAGCCGCAATCAGCGCCGCGCGCAACGCACTCGCCGCGAAATGCCTGTCGTTTCCATCGTCGGGTACACCAACGCAGGCAAAAGCACTTTGCTCAACGCGCTGACCAACAGCGATGTGTTGGCCGAACAACGCATGTTCGCTACGCTCGACCCGACCAGCCGCCGACTGCGATTGCCGCAGGAACAGGAAATCATCATCAATGACACCGTCGGTTTCATCCGCGACTTGCCCAAAGATTTGCTGGCCGCGTTCAAAGCCACGCTGGAAGAGATGGAACAGTCCGACCTGCTGATTCATCTGGTGGACGCTTCCAGCCCGCAACTGGAAAGCCAGATCACGTCGGTCAATCGCATCCTCGGCGATTTGCAACTCGATGCGATTCCGCGTTTGCTGGTGTTTAACAAAATGGATTTGGCTGATCCTGAAGAATTGGAAAACCAATGTGAGGTGTACAACGCGATCGCGATTTCCGCGATTGACCGCCGCTCGCTGGACAATCTGGTCAATGAAATTAGCGTGCGACTGAACCCCGATCTGGCGGAGCAAACTCTGCAACCAACTGCTCAGCCGCCGCAATCGTTTCCTCAAGCGTTGTGAGTTCGCCATCCAGTTGCCGCTCATAAATTGCTCGCGTGATTTCGCCGATGTGTTTGCCTGGCGGCAAACCTAGCGCCAGCACATGCCGACCCAACAGCAATGGTTCCGGCGCATGTTCTTCGATTCCCAGTTCACAAACTCGGCGGAAAAACCATTCTTCAAATGTTGGCTGAAACGATCCTGACCGACCCAGGCAATCTGCCCGCGCCACGCGATAGAGCAACTCTGGTTCAACACGTAACGCCAAGCGTCGAAACTGACCATCGGTGATGATTTCGCCTGCGTTGTTGGCTCTGCCCCAGCGATACGGCACAGCGTGATGTTCGACCAGCGCCAACGCCTGCTGCCGCACATCAAATCCATCAAAGGTAAACACTTTCAGCCGATCCAGAACTTGTTCGGCCAATTGAACGCTCACGGCTTCATGCCCTTTGGCCGTAATGTTCTTTTCCTCCACGAAGTCACACGAAGTGTCACGAAGAACAATGACTTGGCCGATTTCTTTCTTCGTGTTTTCTTCGTGTGCCTTGGTGGATAGAGAAACGCTTTCAACTTTGGTTGTTGCGGGCTTACCAAGATCGTGGCACAGCGCGCCCAGCATTACGGAAAGCTGTTTGGGGCGCGGCAAATCGTCAATCAGCTTTCGCGCTTCGTCGAGCACCATTCCCGTGTGGATGAACACATCTCCTTCGGGATGCGCGACAGGGTCTTGCGGGCAACCGCTGAGCGCATGCAGTTCCGGCCAGAGCTTTTCTGTGATCCCCAACTCAAACGCCGCGTGCAAGCCAATCGAAGGTTTTGCTGCCAGCAACCACTTTTCCACTTCCGCCCAGATGCGTTCGGCGGGCAGATCGCTCAGGTCAATCGAACGGCACAACTCCACCGTCGCCGGATCAATCGTGAATTCAAAGCGCGCGGCAAATTGCATTGCGCGCAATACGCGCAAACTGTCTTCCACGAATGTTGCCGGATCAACGACTCGAATAATCCCACGCCGCAAATCGTCGCGCCCGCCGTACAGGTCAATGTATTCTTCAGCCAGCGGGTCATACATCATCGAATTGATGGTGAAATCGCGTCGGCGAGCGGCTTCGGCAAAACTCATGTGCGGGTCGCCCGTGACGACAAAGCCGCGATGGCCACGCCCGATTTTCGATTCGCGCCGAGGCAAACTGACATCCACGACAAAACTCTTGCGGCCTTCACGCAAGCGGACTTTGTACACGGTGAAGGCTTCACCAACGGCATCCACTTTGCCTTGACTGTCCAGCAAGGCGCGCAATGCAGCGGCTTCGATACCATACACTTCAAGGTCGTAATCCACGCTGGCCTTCAAATACTCCGGGCCGCGCGCGAAATCGCGCACCCATCCGCCGACCAGCAAGGCGCGCCCGCCTGCTTCTTTCACTGCTCGGCATAGTTGGATCACAGAGTTGGCGATCATAACGGCGCGAACTTAACAGGTTGAACTTTGACCTCGCAACAACAAACGGGCGACCTTTCACAAAGGAAAGATCGCCCGTTGGACTTTAGCTTTTTATAGCCGTTGTTATTTTTTCGTGAACACCCAGGTGGATTCCTGCGGGCCGCGCGGAGATTCCGCCACGCGATGCACTTTCAGAGTTTTGCCGCCATCGGCCAATTCCCAATGTTCGGTGGTTGTGGTGGTCATTTCTCCATTCGGCGTGTTGAACGTGGCCTCGGTTTTGATTTCCAGAACACTGCCTTGCCAGGTGGCCTTGGTGGCAGATTTCATCCGTTCGTTTTCGACTTTGGATTCACTGCCGTCGAGTTTGACGGTCAATGGGCCGCCGCCCATCATTCCACCCATTCCACCGCCACGACCACCGCCCGGAGGAGGTCCCCCTGCGCCCGGAGGCGGGCCGCCTGGGCCTTGAGCATTTGGGTTGCGTTCCATTTTCTGGTCACGAGAAATTTGATTGGTGTCTTGCGTGATGGTCCACGTTACGCTTTGAATCATTTCCGCTTGACGGCCTGGCAACTGGCTTTTGGATTTGTCCAACTCCCACGTGCCGGCGAAATTCGCGCCTTTCTGCGCCAACGCCGTCACTGACAATGCCAGCAACATGGCGAAAGCGCCGCACATTGCGATTGCTCGTTTCATTGGTTTTGTCTCCCTGAATATTTGTAGTTGAAGCACTCGTTCACGTCGCCGTTCGGTTTCTTTTCAAGGCGCGACGCGCGATTGCTGCGGGATAAGACGACCTTGTCCTGGAAAAAGTCACAATAAATTTGTCGTCAATGACCGCTGCAACAGCATCGAAGCATCAGTCGCTAGACAGCTTTGCATGCCGTGTGGCAAAATCCGGCTTACTTCAAAACCTCGCAAATTCCATCATGAAATCAGGAGCAAATAACCAATGAGCGAAAATACCAACACAGAAGCGATTGCTGCGCCCGCTGAGGCGGCGGCAGAAACTGCCGAAGTTCATCACGACGAAACGTCTTATCACGCAGTTGAAAAGAACGGGAAGATCACGGCCATTTGGGAAATGAAAGGCCGCAAACATGTTCGTACCATTGACCCGCGCAGCGCCGAAGGGCGCCATCTGCTGGGTCACACGGACAACCCGGAAGTCGTCGAACACGCGACGGTTTAGTACGTAGGTGACAGGTGATAGGTAGCAGGTAGCACGCGTGCTGCTCGCACCTACCACCTACGACCTGCAACCTATCAATTAGTTTCCCGCCTTGCTGATCACCAAAGTCGAACTTGAGAACATCAAGAATCACGCCGAAGCCCAGTTCACTTTTCAGCCCGGCGTTATAGCCATCTGCGGACACAACGGTTCTGGCAAAACGACCATTTTGGAAGCCATTGCCTGGACGCTGTTCGATCATCTGGATTACAAGAAAGAAGACTTCGTTAAACGCGGAGCCAAGCGCGGCAAAGTCGCCGTGTCGTTCGTTTCCGATCTGGATGA
>JAEUQP010000399.1 GCA_016789645.1 Acidobacteriota bacterium
GAAGCCCTGAACCGTCGCCTGGTTGAAATCGTAATCGCCGCCGAAACCAGCGAACACGTGCGTGCCTTTGGTTCCGACGTAAGCGGCTTCGACCGCGATGTCACCAACGGTTTGACGCTGAATCGTCACGTTCCAGCTATCAGTCGTTGGCAATCGCAACCGGTCGGGCAAAATGAACGCCGTCACTCCATTAGGCAGAATCGGGCGACCATTCGGGCCTTTCGGCTGGCGATCCAGAATCGTCTTGGGATCGAGCGCTGTCGGGCCTTGGGCCAGATTGAACACCGCGTCGAAATTGCGCGCCGGTTGCAGCGATTGAATGCCCAACACCGGCAGGTTCTGCGTCACGTTGTGGCCGAATATCGAACCAAACACACCGATGTCGAATCCGCGACCGTAACCGAGTCGCACCACGGTTTTGTCGCCGAGTTTGTACGCGATACCAATACGCGGAGCGAAGAGGTTGTTCGCCGCTTGCTGGTTCAAATCCAGCCCGACGCCTTGCGTGCCAGCAACCAGCACTTCGCCCGTATTGACGTCCACAAAACCGCCTTTGCCAGCGCCCGTCACGGTTTGCGGACGATAATTTTCATACCGCAATCCGTAATTGATGGTCAGGTTGCGCGACGTGCGCCAGTTGTCTTGCACGTAGGTGAAGTAACGATTCTGGCGTTCTTCAGCATCCGTGATTGTGCTGACGTAACGTTCGAACACACTGACGTCGCCCAGCAGGAACGAAGCCAACGCCGAACCGCCGCCGCTCGGCCCTTGCGTGCGCGCGGCGTTGAATTGCAATTCACCTGCGCGATGGCGATCGGACGGGATGCGCAGGTTCTTGGCATAGCGATAATCAATGCCAAAGCGGAACGAGTGATTGCCAACTTCCTTCGACCAGTTGTTGACGAATTGGAAGGCGCGTTCGTTCTGGCGCAGCGGGCAATTGCAACGCGCAAATTGCAGCGCGTAACCGAAGTTGAACTGGTTGCCGCCGTTGCCGCCGGGGCCGTATCCGTTCAACAGAAACGCCGGCATGCCGCCCGTGAATGAATCGTTGTTCAAACCGGGAATGCCAGCGTCTTTGGCCGGAGTGGTTTCACCCGCGCCCGGATCCACGTTGACGCGATAACGGAACCAGCCGAACCGGAAATCGGTTCGCAATGTCGGACTGACCGAATAATTGAAACCCGAAGCGATGCTCTGATTGCGCGTGCGCGAAATGCCCGCGAACGGAGCCTGTTCGTCAAACCCGCGTCCGCCCGCAGCAAAACCGAAAATGCCAGGCGAATCCAGGCGGTAATCGGCAAGACTGTAGCGACCGAAAAATTGCAATTGCTGGCTGTAGAAATAATCCCAGCGCGTGTTGGTGAGGTCTTCGTTGAATTTGATCGTGCCCGCGCCAACGTAATTCGGGTTGTCGCGCGTCACGCCGTCAATGTTCGGCAGCGGAATCAGCTTCAACAGATTGAGCGCCTGAGGCGAAATCCTGTTGGTCGGAATCCGATTGTTGGCGAACTGTGTGCGCGCGGCAGGAGTATCTCCGCTGGCCGGATCGAAAATATCCAATCCCAACCCGCTCAAATCGCCCGCGCGTTCGGCAGCCGAAGGCACACGCAACAACGCCGAACCGCCCGTGTTGCGCCGCGTGCCCTGGTAATCGCCAAACCAGAACAATTTGTCGGCGATGATTTTCCCGCTGGCCGCACCGCCAAACTGGTTGTACTGCGTCACAGGAATGTAGCGGTTGGTGCCGCGAATCGGATTGAACTGCGTAAACGGATTGCGCGCGTTCAGCACCCCGTTGCGCAGGAAGTTAAATCCAACGGCATGAAAATCGTTCGTGCCGGATTTGGTTTGCACGCTGATGACTCCGGCAGTGGCGCCGAATTCCGCATCGTAAGCCGCCGTGGTGATTTTCGCTTCCGACAATGATTCCAGCGTCGGATTGATGACAATCAAACTGAGCAACGCGTCGCGGTTATCCGTACCGTCCAGCAATTGCGTCGTTCCGGCAAAGCTCTGGCCGTTGACCACCTTTCGGAACGAACCTTGCGGGTCTTCGGACGAAGCCGTCTGGGAAGTCGTCGCCTGCACACCCGGTGTCAGCAATTCAAATTGGGAAAAGCGCCGGTTAATGAGCGGCAGATTGGTGACCGTCTTTTCGGTGAACGTCACCGCCACGTCAGCGCGTTCCGTTTTCAGCAACGGAGTTTCCGCGCTGATTTCGACCACCTGGGAAACGTCGCCGATCTGCAGTTTCAAATCCGCGCGCGATTCCTGGTCCACCGAAACGACTACGGTTTGCACAGCCGCTTTGAACCCGTTGGCCTCGATTCGCACGGTGTAGGTTCCGGCGATCAAAGCGCGCTGAGTAAAGTTGCCATCCACGTTGGTGACAGTCGTCACCGTTACTTGTCGTTGCGTATCCGTAATGATGACTTTGGCACCGGAAACGGCAGCCCCTTGCGGATCAGTGGCCGTTCCGACAATTGTGCCGTAAACCGCCTGTCCCCAAGCCGTCGCCTGAACGAATAGCGCAAACGTGACGACCAAAAGCGCCGCCACCATTCTTCGCATCATTTGTAGCCTCCTTATGGGTTTCTCAAAGTTGAGATGTGGTTGGATACCGAATCAGCATTGCAGATTGCCGATTCAGACTTCGTTGAATTCGGGTTGATATTTGATGATCCCAGCAAAACCCGCCAACGAACCTTCTTGTAATTCCATTGCCATAAACACTTCATCGCGCACG
>JAEUQP010001084.1 GCA_016789645.1 Acidobacteriota bacterium
TCCACAATGACATCAGCGCTGCCGTCTTTGTTCAGCCGAGTGTCAACGGCAAGGTCTTCAATCTTCACTTCGCCGCGCGCGATCAACCGCACTGGCCGCACGATTCCCACCGGAGTGATGTTGTCCGGTTTTTGATCTACCGCGCCATACGAACCTTTGATCGTATAAGGGCGATGCCGCCAGTAATAACTGATCGGCGTCCAAACGCGCACAGCCAAAGTGTTTTCACCATCGCGACGCAGCTTATCCGTCACGTCAAATTCGTAAGGATCAATGTAACCTTCGTGCCGACCAAGCAATTCACCGTTCAGGTAAACGTCGGCGTGATAATCCGTAGCTTCAAAACGCAGCCACAAACGTTTTCCAGTCGCCGCCGGATTGACCGCGAATTTGCGCCGATACCACCATTCTTTTTCGCTGATCCATTCGGCTTCGCGGGTGTAAAACTTTGGAGCTTCCAGAATTTGCGTGTGAACCGTGCCGGGAACTTGAACCGTTCGCCAAGCCGAATCGTCAAAGTCCGCGCGGTAAAACCCATTCTTTTCGCCTTCGGATTTTTCCGCCCAATTCAGTTTCCAGCTTCCGCCAAGATCGAAGGTTTGAATTGCGGATTTCGGATTTCGGATCGCGGATTCCACCTTTTGACCTGACGGCGTTTCACTGCGAACTGCAGACTGCGAACCGCGAACTGTGAACTGCGAACTGCGAACCGCGAGAATCGGCTGAACAAATTTCCGATACTCTTTTCGCGCTTCGGTCACAGTCAGCGTTTTATTCCAGGTTGGAAACGCGATGGCGATTTCCGATGCGCGGTTGTCTCCAGTCAGTTTTTTCGTCGCGTAAAACTGCCGTGAGCCGATGCCACGCCATTCCAACGAAGCATCCAACTCATAAAATCCGATTGCGCCGTAATTTTCTTCGCGGCGGTAATAGACTAGATGCTTGCCGGGCAGATCCGCGAAATCTCTGGGCGCAATGGCGTGATCGGGCGGATTGTCTACTTCCCAACCATCCGGGAACTTGGTTTGCTCAGAACCTTCCATCCATTTGTTGAATGGTTCATAAGGCGTGGCCGAGACCGACGAAAAGAAAAAGCCGTAGTTGGAATTGGCTTCCGCGCCTTCAATGCTCGTTTGCCAATGCAGCACAGGCGAATTCGACAACCAGGTGAATTCCCAGGTTTCCCGATTGGTGCCGAAACGTGCGCCGGACAAGCGCACGCGAGCGCGCAACGGCCCGGATTCCAGAATCTCCACTTGGTCGAACGCCCCGCTGCGAAGTTTGTCGGCAAGGAAGGTTCCAAACCCCGCACTCTGTTTTCCGAAACTAAGCGGTTCCGTCACATCCGGCGAAGTGTCAATCAGGTTCAGCATTCGATGTTCGCCAGCCGATTTGTTGAACGCGGCGACCAACGCCGGTTCTGTCTTTTCCAAACCGAGGTTGATGAGCACGCCGAATCGTTCATTCGCCAGCTCGACTCGGCCAACTCCGACGCGGCGAGCAATGACGTTCGTCGTTCCGCCTTTAGGCGGCTGACCGCCTGAGTCGGCGATCAATCGAAACTCTGGTCGTTCGCCAGGAACGATCGTCGCCAGAAACATCAACTCTGCCGATTTGATTGACCCATCATTGTGCTTTTCGCTGACGGCAAGTTGCGAAACGACTTCACGACCTTCCGGCGAAAAGACGCGAAGTTGTTCCGCGCGTGCTTCGCCTGCGGTAAAGCTCAGCTTGACGGTGACGACTTCATTGTCACGGCGATAAATGCCCGTCGGCTCTTCCAACGTGAT
>JAEUQP010001123.1 GCA_016789645.1 Acidobacteriota bacterium
CCCGGTGCGGTGAACAGCAGCACTCCGAGGCCGATCAGGCCAATTCCGAGCAACAATGTGGCTAACCGTTTGAACATGGATTCTGAGTACTACCGATCAAATCGGCGATTCGCGGCAAGTTCGCTTGTCTGGCTTTCCAAATTGGATTGAATGACAGACGGTGGCGGAGTTCGATACATCGTTTCCGGCGGCGCGGAGTCTTTACTGCGGCGAAATTCATTCAGCAGATAAATGCCCGCAGCCACCAGCAGCAATGGCCACAACCGATGAGTTTGAACCGGAAATATGATGTGCAGCGTGGTCAATGCTCCAATGGCGATCAGCAATCCTCCCCACAGGTTTGTGCGAGCGCGCAAAAATTGGCGCAATTGCTCGTCTTCTTCATGCAGGTCAAGGCCGTGACGTTGCCGTTGCGCTGAACGAAACGCGTCATACAGCGAATAGACGTAAAAAGCGAAACTGGCCAGCGCGCAGGTGACTTCCAGTGTGGAATGAAACACATCTGCCAACGTCCACAATCCAGCAATGACGATGAACTGCACCAACGCTTTGACCGGTTGACCGTTGTACGCTGCGCCGAGTCCGGGGATAAGCCCCAACACCACCGCGATCAGCGGAGATTTGCCTTCAAGGTTTGGTTGCGCTTGTGTGCCAGGATGTTTTCGCAGCATCTCAACTCCGGCGACGATGCAATCCTGGCAATACGGATACCCTTTGATGCGATGATCGCAGGCTGGACATAGATTTCGGTCGCAGCTACTGCATCGCGCGCTGGCGAGATTAGTTGGATGGTAGGAACATTTCATTTCTCTGGAAAACCAGTCACGGAACAAAGGCGGGACAATCACTGAAAAAAGTCCCGCGCGGTTTTAATCTGGGCAGATTGAGCGTTCGGAAGCAATGCGCTCTGCGGCAATAATCAGCCGGTCATTTTCGTTGTTCTTTTTCCTGAGTTTGCACTCCAGGAGACGGGGTGGGTGACACCTGCGCCGATGGCGCTGTCACATCCTGTGACTTAGCCGAGGGCTTGGTCGGTTTGGACGATTGTGGGACATCGCCAAGCAAACCGAACTGAACAGTATTAAAAGCGCGCTGGCCGTGAATGACGATTTCTTCGGCTTGCTTGGTCGTATGCGAAGCCATTCCCTCAAGGCCGCCGAATCGCGACAGCACCAGCAAACTGCTGGCGGCAAAAATCAGCATGGCCGCAGCCATTTCCGGAGTCATCATTGTGCGTGCGGCTTTGTGCGAAAACCCGATCAGGGTTTCCTTGATCGTTCCGAACCATGAGGTTTTGCGTGGTCCGACGGTCGCCGCCAGAATTCTGTCTTGCAATGACGGCGGAGCGTCAATTTCAGTGTCTTTGATTTCGCGGCAGATTTCGATGGCGTCTTCGATGCCAGCCATCAAGCGGCGGCATTTCGCGCATTTTTCAAAATGCGCCTGGAAGGTATGGAAGGTCGGCGCCAACAGCACGCCGTCAAAGTAACGCTCGATCAACCGGTCGAATTCATTGCAACTGAGCATTTCGCCCGTGCTGGTCGCCGTCAGAATGCGGGAATTCAATCCTTCAGGCGTTTCGTAATCGTCCAACGCGACGGCGTTCAACGCCTTCACCGTCGTACGAACATCATCGAACAGATCGCGGCAATCGCGGCACAGCAACCGGTGACCGGCGCATTCCGCCCGCGAACGCGAATCCAACTCGCCATCGACGTAATCAGAGAGTAAATCTTGAAATTTAAGACAGTCCATCACACCACAGTTAAGGAAGTTTCCAGTTTCCGAGTTCAAGTTTCCAGGTATCGAACCACTGTTCACTCTGAATGCCGGGAAGGAAACTCTGGTTTCTTTTCACCAGATCAGGTTTTCAGTTGCTATTGAGTGCCCGCTCAATCTGGAAACCGGAAACTGGCAACAGGAAACTGATTAGAATGTTTCGACGACTTTCATTCGTCGCATGATCTTGGCCAACTCAATCCGGCCACGATTGATACGGGATTTCACCGTCCCGATCGGAATTCGCAGAATGTCCACGATTTCCTGATACGTCAGTTCTTCAATGTCACGCAGAATCACGCATTCCCGCAAATCGGGTTGGAGCTTGGCAATCGCCGCATGAACCTGTTTGGAACGTTCGAACCGTTCCACTCCCCGATCCGGGGCGTCGTGCCGACTTTCCAGGTGGTATTCGTGATCGCCTATGTCGTCGCCCAAATCGGTTGGCGTTCGCGTGCGACGGCGGTAATCGTCAATAATCAGATTCCGCGCCAATCGCATCAACCAATTGGCCAAATCTCCGGCTTGGGGGTCGTATTGCTCCAGAGAACGGTAGACGCGCACAAACACTTCCTGCGCCAAGTCTTCGGCAGATTCATGGCGACCGGTAAACCGATACGCCAGGTTGTAGACCCGACGCGAATATTCGTGAACGACCTGTTCCCAGGCTGCACTATCTCCGGCGCGACATCGCCGCACCAACTCTGCATCCGATTTTATCAAGGCCGCACTGGCTCCCACTGTAGGTTGGTCTCTCCTGATCAATTTTTTTACCTCAATGAACCTCTTAAAGCCCGTCCGTTGAGTCTTGTCTCCGTGTGCCCTAACGAGACGAGCGGGGGAA
>JAEUQP010001126.1 GCA_016789645.1 Acidobacteriota bacterium
GCTGCCGATCGCTGGCGATTACCGGCAGATGTTTGCAGACTTGTTTGCTCGACACGCACCGCAGCTTGAGTTGGTAAATTTCGACGTTCGAAATGGCGAGTTCCCTGCTTCGGTAGACGCTTGCGAGGCTTTCGTCTGCACTGGTTCGCGCTTTTCGGCGTATGACGCAGACGATTGGATTCAGGAATTAAAAGGCTTTTTGCGAAGCTTGCGCGAAGCCGACAAGCCGTTCGTTGGAATTTGTTTCGGCCATCAGGTGATGGCGGAAGCTCTGGGCGGCAAGGTTGAAAAAGCCGAGCAGGGCTGGGGCATAGGCGTTCACTCGTTGAACGTCACCCAAACCGAAAGCTGGATGCAGCCGGAACAATCCAGTTGCGGCATTCAGTATTCGCACCGCGATCAGGTTGTGCGACTGCCGGAACACAGCGTCTTGCTGGGCGAAAGCGATCATTGCCCTGTGGCGATGTACCGCGTTGGTGAAACGATGCTGGGCATTCAGGGGCACCCGGAATTTTCGGCGGCCTATACCGAAGCCCTGGTGCGAGGGCGAACCGATTTGATCGGGGCCGACAAAGTCAACGCTGCTCAATTCCACGCGCCCACGGACGAAGCGATCATCACCAACTGGTTGGCAAAATTTCTGGACTCTTCGCGTTGAGCCGTCCAAAAACCGTTTCCACGAAGTCACACGAAAATTCACAAAGGAATGCAACCGCCTTGTCTCCCGCTTCGCGTTCTTTTCGTATGCCTTCGTGGAAAGAGAGATTTTGCTCGAAGCTGTTACTTCTTCTTGCTGGAAGATTCGATTTGCAGCTCGTTTTTCACTTCAAACAACCCTGAAACTCCGTTGGCGCGAATGTTCGCCAAATCGCTGTCGGCTTTTGTCGAAACGATGCCTTTTAGCGTCAGTCGTCCATTGTTGACGATGATGTGAATCGCAGGATTTGCGCCCAGCGAATACCGCGAAAGAGGCGAATTGCTGTTGAACAAGGCGCGAACGACAGCCCTGCGCAACCGGTCGTCATTGGGCGACAACGGCAGCACTTCGATTTCGTTGACCACTTTGGTGACGCCTTCGATTTTCTGCACGCGCCGTTCGGCGTCTTTTTTCAACGTCGGACGGGTGACGTCGCCGCGCAGGTAAACAGTCCCGTCGGGTTCAACCCTACCTTCCAGCCAATCGAAGACGCCGTAAAACGGAAGCGTCACCAATTCCTTGCGAACTTCTTTGGCCATCAACTCAACTTCGCGCGCCTCGCGTTGGGCGCGAGAGGTCTGTTCTACCACTTTGGTTTTCTTTTTATTCTGCGGCTCGAACGTCTTGGCCAAAGCCGTCGAGTTGAAGACAAAACTCAGCAAGAGAAGAGCCAAAAACAGGCACAATGTTTTTTTCATATTTCCTCCTCGGATTGAGCAGCGTCAACGCCAATTACGAAGCGTGAAGCCGGTTCGGTTTTCCACTCATTTGCCATTGCCCAACATGGTAAACCCAGCCCAGAAAAACGGATGGCGATGTTCCGGATTTGCCAGAAAGGATTGCACTGCGGTTCGCCAAACGACGGATTTGGCCGAACGCCCTTTGTCAGCGATCAACTGGCGATGAAATTCGATCATCAGCGCAGAATTGGCAGAAGGTTCCATGCGCCATTGTCCCAGCAACGCCGAGCGACTGCCCGCCACAAACCACGCCCAACTCCAGGCCGTCATGGCGCGATTGGTCAGCGTGCGCGGCGTCGCCCAATCGCTTCCCGTTGCCACCACCAGATCGGCGTTCAAATCCAATCGCAACACTTCACGCAGTTCCAGCAACCCGTCTTCACGGTGTTCTTGCCGAGGCGCGACAGCCAGCAACGAAAACAACGGGCTGGCTTCGTGATGAATTCCCTGCGCAGCAAAATGAACGACGCGCGCATGACCGAGTTCTTTTTTGACGCGGTCTTCAGTGGCTTCCGCGCCGGTCAACAACAAACTCTGATCAGCGCCATGCAGCCCGGCCATCTCTGCAAACGTTTTTTCGGTTTCTTTGCTGGCGTCAGCAAAATCCGCAGGCGGAACTGCCAACACCGTTTTCAGCAAATCCGCCGCTTCCACGCTCACCACCGGATTGCCCACTGCCAGCAACGCAAACTGAGCGGGCGATCTGGTTCCCGTCATACGCACAATGGGGGCAGGAATTCGGTTGGTGGCGACAGCGCTGTAAATCGTCAGCGAAGGCGTGTAGGAAACCGCGCAATCTTCGATCACAAAGCGTTCAGTTTCACTGCGCAATGCCTGGAACGAAACTCCCCAGGTAACAACATCGGGGGCGATGATGAGTTGCGTTTTGCCTTCCAGCGCAGCGGCAGCGGGTTTCAACAATAGATCGTACAGTTCACGGGCGCTGGCGTTGGCGTCTTCGCTGCGCGCGGCAATCGCCTGATTGAATTTGAACACGCGCGGATACAAATCGCCGCGCACAGTTTCCAAGATGAAAATTTTCAACGTCGCACGTTGCTGCGAAATCGCAGGTTTGGCGGATTTCGGTTTGTCTTTGCCAAACACAAACAGGTACACACGTTCATCCGTTTCGACAAATTCCAGCAACGCGGTTTTAGTATCGGCAACCAGCGGCGCAACCTGCTCGACGGTGATGGGCTTGAGTTCTCCGCGCAAGGTTTTCAACAGCGGATGTTGAGCATATAGCCGCGTGCGAAATTCCGCGTAATCGGCCTGAGCTTTTTGCAATTTGGTTTTCAATTCAGCGATGCGAAACGGATTCTGTTTTTGCCGCTCCTGTTCGCGGTACACCTGCGTGTTGGTGGTGGCAATTTCAGCCAGCAACTGGCGTTCACGGTCTTGTTCACGCGCAGTCATCGTTTTCACAATCCGGGTTTTGGCGTTTTGTAACAACCCTGTCAGCACGCGGGCTTTTGCGCGTTGCGTGAAATGGAACGCCTCGTTTCCCTGCCCTTCGCTCAACGCAACGTCCACCATCGCCAGATACGGCGCGATCTTGTTTTCGTAATAACGCGGCTGCTGGCTTCGCGCGGCAGGTGGACGCATGGTTTCAATCGTGGAGATGGCTTCGATCATGGCTTTGCGCGCGGCGGCCAGATCGTTCATCCGGTAAAACGTTTTGCCTGCGCGATGCCGCGCCTGCCAAAACAAATCTTGATTTTCGGCGCGACGGGCAAAG
>JAEUQP010001129.1 GCA_016789645.1 Acidobacteriota bacterium
CAATTGAATCGGCGTAGAAGCATTTTGCCCTTGCCCGAACGCCGACGAAGCCATGTCGTAATCCGTCCATTCGGCTTGTCGCTGCGTCTGACGCAGATGGAATTCTTTCGCGGCTTTTTCGTTTTGCGGAGCTTCGTCCAACGCCTGTTGTGCTCTTTTGATGGATCGCGACCAGGAATTCCGTTTGGTCTCACGAGTCGGCGCAATGCCTCTACGCTCTCCAGGTAAGTCAATTCCGGTTTGCTGCCCAAACTTGAACAAATGCACCCACTTCTCAAAACGCTCGACGCCCATTTTCAACCCAAGCCGATAGTAGTAACCGTCAGCAGATTTGGAAATTGCCGTTACGATGTCTGGCGCTCCGTAATTGGAGATGGACTTCATGAAGTAATTGCCGATCTGAATGCCACCATCCTGAATACGGTTGTTGGTTGGGGTGATGACGCCTTCATTCAATGCGGCGACACTGGTCAACAGTTTCCAGGTCGAACCAGGCGGGAACTCCCCCTGAGTTACCCGATTGAAAAGCGGTTTGTCTTCGTCTGTTTGCAAATCGCGGATTTCGTCTTTGCCTTCGGGAGTTTTGGCGCGCTGGGAAAACAGATTCGGATCGAATACCGGGCGAGAAACCATCGCCAGAATTTCGCCGTTGTTCGGATCGGAAACAACGATGGCTCCACGTCCAGAAGGCATCGTGTCAGTTTGCCGCTCAGCGACTTTTTGAATGTCCAGATCGAGCGTTGCGTATAAATCGCGCCCAGGCACGGGAGGAACCGTTCCCAAGTCGCGCTGAATTCGCCCGCGACTGTCCACCAAGACACGGCGTTCGCCGTCTTTGCCCATCAGGATTTCGTTGTAATACCGCTCAATGCCTGTTTTGCCGATGATGTCGCCCAGTTTGTATCCTTTTTCGTAACTGAACTGGCCGTCTTTCCGCTTCAATTCTTCCGGGCTGACTTCGCCAACGTATCCCAAGGCATGCGCGGCAAGCGTGCCAAACGGATAAAGCCGTTGTGGCGCTTCTTCAGCGCGAATCATTGGATATTCGTATTGATGCGCTCTGACCCAGGCGACATCCGCAGCCGTGGCGACTTCCTTGACGACAATGAATTCGTATTTGGCTTCGTATTTGGCGACTTCAAATCGGCGACTGAGCCAAGCGCGATCCACATACTGAAGATTTTTGATGAGCAGTTCAGCGATCTGGGGAAAGTCACGTTCTTTCACATCCTTACGGCTCAGAACGATGTTGTACGAAGGCTGGCTGGTCGCCAGAATGCGACCTTTCCGATCGAAGATCGTGCCTCGGCGCGCGGGAATCGGCAAAATTCGTGTTCGGTTTTGCTCGGCTCGCTCGGCATAGACGCCGCTGTTCATCACCTGCAAATACCAAAGTCGGACAAAAATCAGCGCAAAGATGGCAAACGCCAGATAGCGAATGACCTCCAGGCGTAATCCTGCCTGGCGTAAATCTTCGGCTGGATCAAAGCTGGTTTCTTTACCTGATTTCATAGGTCAAATCCTTGAGGCAATTTTCCGTGGAAGCGCGTTTCCCTCTTTTCAAAACTTCACTTTCCCACGTCGGGCTTCGCTGCGTCGTAATTTCAACGCAGAGTCTTTATTGAACACGCGGTCAAGCACAATATAAAGCAAGGTGGCAGCAATCAGGTTGGTCACAAGTCCGAAGACGATGGCGGCGGCGATTCCTTTTCCGCCAATCAGGACGGGGAGCTTGAACTTCAGAAGCTTGTAAAAGGCGACTTTGGTCAGCGTGTTGATCAGGCTGGCGCTGGCGACTGTGGCGAATCTGACCAGCAGATTGTCCGCCACAATAACCGAAACGATTCTGTCGGCGGCATACGCCGCCAACACATAAGCAAACCCACTGACGCCAATGGCGGTCATCACCCCATTGGCTGGCCCTCTTGAAAAAGCATCGTGCAATACGCCCGCCGCCACAGCCGTCACCAAAGCCTGCACCGGATCGCGTCCCAAACAAACATAAACGACGATGATCAATAGCCAGTCCACATAAGCCAGCCATTGACTGATCGCTTCAGGCGCCAATCCCGCCAGCGTGGTTTGAGCAAACACCGCGACCAGCAGACAGACTGCAATTTTTACTGAAGTGCCTCGAGATGCTTTCTCCAACGATGCTTTACCGTATGTTCAAACTTAGATTTTCCGTCTCGAATGACCGAGCGCCTTGCTTTACATATCGCCTGCGCCACATTCGATCACAACCAACCAAATTACTTCTTTCGATCAGCCGTTTTGCTTTGCTCTTCTTTTTTCAACTCATCCACCGGGCCGCGAATCTGTTCCGGTGGAACCTTCAACACCTTGACCAGTTCCAATTTTCCCAGCTTGGCCGCTGGCTCGATTTCAACCAGCACCGGAGCCCTGACCGAACCATTGCTTTTAACGCGACCAATCAGCAATCCGGCGGGGTACAATCCATCTTGTCCGGAAGTCACTACCGATTCGCCGTTTTCCAACTTTTCCGGAGGAACGATGAACCGCAGATCGCACAGGTACTGGCTCTTCCCTTCCAGGATTCCCAACCAACGGGTGGTTTCGGTTTGAGCGATAACCGCGCCCGCCCCGTGACGTTCATCTGTAATCAGCAACACCTGAGCAGCCAAAGGCGAGGTATTGATCACGCGCCCCACCAACCCATCAGCCGTGACCACCGGCTGGTCTTTTTCGATGCCAGCCAGCGAGCCTCGATCAATGTACAAGGTATTGAACCATTGATTTGCGTCATGACCAATGACGCGAGCGATCACTCCTTCGTAAGTGATCGCCGCTTTGCCAAATTCGCCAAGCTGTTCAGCAAGCGCCACCTTGCCCCGCAATTCACTGGCCTCTTTTTCCAGTTGGTCGCGCCTGGCTTTCAAGTCTTCGTTTTCGGTGCGCGCGTTGCGCAGATCAGCGTAGCCGTACCAAACGTTTTTGACTGCCCCAATGGAGTGTGATGCCAGCCATTGAAAGGGCATCATTCCGCTCATGGTGACAAGCTGCAAATAACTCAAATCGGGCTGGCCGGGGACGCGATTCAGGGAAATCACGAACAGATGCACGACCAGCAACAAACCGAGCAACCAGGTTGGATTCTTTTTGGCCTTGTCAGTCAGCGACACAAGTTTACGTAGGTATGGTCGAGCCGTCCCAACGTACACGGCGCAACAAATCAAAATCCGACAACATCGCGCCCGCTCCAAGCACAACAGAAGACAGTGGGTCTTCCGCCAGCGAAACCGGCAACCCTGTATCTTTCATCAAACGGACATCCAGCTTTTTAAGCAATGCTCCTCCGCCGGTCAACACGATGCCGCGATCCACGATGTCGGCAGACAATTCCGGCGGCGTACGTTCCAGAGCGACGCGAACAGCATTGATGATGGTCATCACCGAATCCGACAATGCTTCCCGAATTTCTTCGTCTGTCACAACGATGGTCTTCGGAATTCCTTCAATCAGGTTGCGCCCCTTGATTTCCATCGTTTTTGGTTCGTCCAGAGTATCGGCGGAACCAAGCTCGATTTTGACCTGTTCGGCGGTTCGTTCGCCAATCAGCATGTTGTACTTGCGCTTGATGTACTGAATGATGGATTCGTCCATCTCGTTGCCGGCGACGCGGACGCTCTTGGAATACACAATTCCCGACAGCGAAATCACAGCAATATCCGAGGTTCCCCCGCCGATGTCCACGATCATATTCCCGTGCGGCTCGGTGATTGGAAGCCCTGCTCCAATGGCAGCGGCCATCGCCTCTTCAACCAGATAAACTTCAGCGGCTTTGGCGCGATAGGCACTGTCTTCGACTGCGCGACGCTCCACTTGCGTGATTTCCGATGGAATGCCGATCACAATGCGCGGACTGACCCAGGTTTTTCCGCCGTGAGCCTGCTGAATGAAGTACTGAAGCATTTTTTCGGTGACTTCAAAATCAGCAATCACGCCGTCTTTCATCGGACGAATTGCCACGATGTTTCCGGGCGTGCGTCCCAGCATTTCCTTGGCCTTATTGCCAACAGCTTCCACCTTATGGGTGACTTTGTTGATTGCGACGATAGACGGTTCAGAAACGACTATGCCTCGTCCACGCGCAAACACCAACGTATTTGCGGTGCCGAGGTCAATGGCCAAGTCGCTGGAAAAAAGACTAAAAATCGAACGTAGATTCATTTGAAAGTGAAATGACAACCTTTCCGAAATTCGGCTCAAAGGCACTTGCAAACAGCTTTAAGTTGATTTGCCCCAGGTCGGCGTAACGGTGTCCCTAGCGGAACCCCTTTCGCTTGGTAAGAGCCAGAAAATCACGCTGGAATCGGAATCAGCAAGCGATTTGATTGCACTGTTTGCCCTTTGCGGCGCTCAGCATATCTTAAAAAGTCATGTAAATGAAGCAGCAAGACAAATTTCGTGACGAAAAGCCTCGCAGTCAAAAACCAGCAAGCCTCAAATCGGCAATCACGACGGCAGACCCGCCTGCCCTCCTGATGGACATAGGAAGTTTTTTGGCGGTCCAAATGCGATAGGGATTGATCAGTCGTTGGCTCAATCGTCTTGGCCGGGAAATAGCATAACGGAATCAGACTACAACTCGCGCTGCAATCTGATTCCGTTTATACAAATCCGAAGCTTGAATTTCTTATGAAATGCTTTGGTTGGCGCTGGTCAGTTTGGTGTTGATCTTGCTGAAAATCTGGCTGATGCTGGTTCCCATTGTGGTCAAAACAAAAACGGCTGCGGCGCCGATCAAAACCAACAGCAAGGAGTATTCAACAATATCCTGCCCCTGTTCGTCCTTCACAAATTCACTCATGAAATTTCTGATCATCTTAAAGTACCTCCGAAAATAAATTGCCCGACGGCATTGGTTAATCTGACTGTTAGGCGAACTGACGCGACCAAGGTGTTCGTCATCAGCAAACCAAGGAAAAAGGCGGCGCTTTGACGCAATCAAAGCATTCTCCGCTGCTTGGCTCATGGATTTTTCTCATAAAAGCCACAAACCTTTAGCAGGTCGGAAGTGGAAAGCAATTTTTTTGGGGGTGAGGCCGTAATAGTTACTGCCCATTTGGGGAGTGAGACTCAGCGTTTGCTTCAAGGAGTAAATTGACATTGATTGCTCATAAAATTTTGGGGTGAGGCAATCACCAATCAATGCAGTAGACAAATAACATAGCCGCTAAAATTATTGCAAGCTGTATTTTTCCTCCTGGCTTTTTTGAAATGCCAATCGTTATCGTTCAGATCCGGGCAGATTCGCGCATCTTTGCCACAGAACGCTTTGCCATCTCGCCGAACGGCTGTAAGCTTCGCGCAGCGTTGAGCCAGCCAAAAAACCAAAATACCTGGGAGTTTGTTACCGAAAATGTTCCGGACACATTTGATTCGATGGCGTTCAAAACTGGTCTGCTGTTCTGTTTTTCTGCTTGCGATTGCAGCGTGGGCGGGCTTGAGAATTTTTGCCGCACAACAGGCTGGTTCGCCTCAATCCAATTCAGCCGCACAAATGGAGTTTTTTGAAACTCGCATTCGTCCTTTGCTGGCGGCCAATTGTTATGGCTGCCACACCTCAGCCGAAAGCGGAGGCTTGCGTCTGGATTCGCGCGAAGCGTTGTTGAAAGGTGGCAACTCCGGCCCAGCCCTTGTTCCCAATCGCCCCGAGGCCAGCTTGTTGATTGAAGTCGTTGCCCACACACACAGCCGGTTGAAAATGCCGCAAGGCAAATCAAAGCTGAAAGAAGAAGACATCGCCAGTTTGCGCCAATGGATCAAGGACGGAGCAACCTGGCCCAAAGAAACTCAAGCCCGATTTGAAAAATCCGAACACTGGGCTTTTCAATCCATCCGAAAGCCGGAACTTCCCCAGGTCGCCAATACGGCCTGGGCAAAGAATGAAATTGACCGGTTCGTCATGGCCAAACTTGAAGCCAGCGGATTGCGCCCCAACGCCATCGCCGACAAACGAACGCTGCTTCGGCGAACAACCTTTGATCTGATCGGCTTGCCTCCGACGCCCGAAGAAGTGGAAGTGTTTCTGGCTGACAAATCACCGGATGCCTTTGCCAAAGTCGTCGAACGTTTGCTGGCTTCGCCCAGATACGGTGAACGCTGGGCGCGGCATTGGCTGGACATCGCGCGCTATTCCGACACCCAAGGCGTCAACGACACGACCACGCTGTTGTATCCATTTGCTTACACCTACCGCGACTGGGTGGTTCGCGCCCTGAATGAAGATTTGCCATACGATCAATTCCTGTTGCAGCAACTTGCTGCCGATCGCTTGCCGAAAAACAATTCGCGCAATCTGGCAGCGCTTGGATTTTTGACCGTCGGGCGCGGAGGCTTTGCCACTACGATCGAAGAGCGCATTGACGACAAAGTAGACGTGGCGATTCGTGGCACGATGGCGCTGACCGTAAGCTGCGCACGTTGCCACAATCACAAATTCGATCCAATTCCGACGGCGGACTACTATTCGCTGTTTAGCATCTTCGCCAATACCCACGAACCTGACGAATTGCCGCTGCTCGATCCCGCTTCAGCCAATGATTCCAAAGAAGTCGAGTTGCGAAATGACATCGCCAAAATCAACGACGAAGTTGAAAAGTATCGCGTCAAACGCTTTCCCGAACTCAAAGCCGAATATCGTCAAGCCGGCCAAATTGCCAAGTACCTGATTGCCGTTTACCAGGCGCGCAATCTGCGCAAGGAAGTGGATGTCCGTTCATTGACGGTTGAGAAGGATTACAACTTTGCGATGTTGCTCCGTTGGCAAAACTATCTGAAGAAAGCGGCTGACCTTCACGATTCCGTCTTTTCGATCTGGCGAGCGCTGGCGACAATTCCCGAAACCGAATTTGCCGAAAAGGCTGCGGCGGCGATTGCTGATTGCTCCAAGGAGAAAATCAACCCGCTGGTTGCTGCTGAATTCAACAATGCTCCAGTGACAATCGAAGAAGCCGCCATGAAATACGGGACGCTACTGGCGAAGTTTGACAAAGCTGAGCCGTTGCCGAACGTTGACGAAGAAGCTCTGCGTCAGTCGCTCCACGGCGAAGATTCACCCATCAATGTCCCGTTTGCCAGTTACAACGAAATTCGGCTGACCAAAGACAGTCAGTTTGAAACTGATCAACGGCAAAAAATTCAACGGATGATTACGGCTCGCGCTTTCGACGGAGCGGCTCCGCGTGCGATGGCGGTTAAAGATGTGACTCATCCCAAACCGGCACACATTTACATTCGCGGAAATCCAAACAACAAAGGCGACCAGGTGCCTCGCCAATTTTTAGGAGTCCTGGCCGGAAACAATCGCCCGCCGTTCACCGACGGTAGCGGGCGTTTGGAACTGGCGCGCGCCATCGTTGACCGCAACAATCCATTGACGGCGCGTGTGATCGTCAATCGGGTCTGGCAATGGCATTTCGGCCACGGGCTGGTTCGCACGCCGAGTGATTTTGGTTCGCGCGGCGAAGCGCCAACTCATCCCGAGCTGCTGGATTATCTGGCGACGTGGTTTATGGAAAACGGTTGGTCCCTGAAAAAACTTCACGCGCTGATACTTTCGTCGGCGACATATCAGCAATCGAGCGCAGACAATCCGACGGCTCGGCAACGCGATCCTGAAAACCGTCTGCTCTGGCGAATGAATCGCCAACGGCTGGATTTTGAATCCTTGCGCGATGCGATGCTGGCCGCCAGCGGACAGCTCGATGTGAAGATGGGCGGAGTGCCTGACGAAATCACCACCTGGCCGTTCGCTCGGCGGCGCACGGTGTACGGTTACGTCAATCGAGCGAAGTTAGCGCCGGAACTGCTGACGTTCGACTTCGCCAATCCGGACGCGCATGTTGCCGAGCGCTATCAAACCACGATTCCGCAACAATCGCTTTATCTGATGAACAATCCCTTCGTTGTCGAACAGGCGCGAGCCTTGCTGACGCGACCGGAAATCGCTGCTGAAAAATCTGTGCGCCAGCGAATCGTCAGACTTTACCGGCTGTTGTATGGCCGCGAAGCTTCCGCCGAAGAACTGAAGCTTGGAATCGCCTTCATCGGAAAAACTTCTGTGCCGGCACAATCCGCAATCCGAACTCCGCAATCGGCAATCTGGCAGTATGGCCAGGGCGAATATGACGACAAGGAAAAGAAGTTGAAAAACTTCATCGAGCACAAATTCTTCGCCGCCGGTTCGTGGCGTTTGAACGCCAATGAGCTCGATCCGCGCCGGTCTACCGCGTTCCTCAATCGCGAAGGCGGCACGCCCACCGGCAAAACCAACTCCGCCATTCGTCGCTGGAGAGCCAGTTTTGACGGCAAAGTGACGATCAGCGGCAAACTGATTCACGATCTGGAACAGGCTTGTGTAACCTGCGACGGCGTCGAAGCCGTTATCGTTTCCAGTCGCAATGGAGCCGTTGGCAACTGGTCGGCGTATTTGTCGCAAGCCGACACTGCCGCCGCCATTGAAGTCAAAACCGGAGACACGATTGACTTCATTGTGCTGAACAAAAAGAACACCAGCGGCGACGATTTCAAATGGCATATCGTCGTTCGCCGCGAAGGCAGCACGGAAACCTGGGATTCGATTCGGGATTTTTATTCGCCGCTGGCGCAACCGATGAACGGTTGGGAACGCTATGTTCAGGCGCTGATTGCTGCGGTCGAATTTTCGATGATTGATTAGCCGGAGCGCGGACGTTCGCGTCCGCAAACTGGCTCGCGGACGTTCTCGTCCGCCCGATTCACTGAGGCAAAATAAGGGAAAACAACTTCATCACTCGTCG
>JAEUQP010001161.1 GCA_016789645.1 Acidobacteriota bacterium
ATCAGCGAATTGGTGATGGAACATGAGCCTTGCACCTTGGTGCTGGGCAAAAAACGCGGACGCGTGAAAATCGGCGCGTCGGCGTCGAACAGATTGAACTTCGGCACGATCGAAGCCATGTCCAGATTGGCGTTGTAAAACGACCGAATGGTTCCAATGTCTTCCCAGTATCCGCTGAACAAGTACCCTTGCACGTTGTATTTGCCAATGGCTGCTGGAATGATTTCGCCGCCAAAATCCGTGAAGGCCGTTCCTTTCAGCATCTCGCGCAGCGCCGAATACTTGAAAATATACACCCCCATGGAAGCGATGAAGGGACGCTGTTCGGCTTCTTCCTTGCTCAATCCCAGCGTGGACGTATCCACGCGCATGCCTTCCAGTTGATCGGCGGGAGGCTTTTCGCGGAATTCGACGATCTTGCCCGTCTCGTCGGTTTTCAGCAGCCCGAAACTGGACGCCCGCGAATAATCGGTCGGAATGACGGAAATGGTCACGTCGGCATTGGTGGCACGGTGATGCGCCAGGAACTTGCTGTAATCCATCTGGTACAGATGATCGCCCGAAAGAATCAGCACATCGCTCGGTTCGAAATCTTCGATGTGCATCAACACTTGCCGAACGGCATCGGCGGTACCCTGAAACCAGTTTTTGTTTTCCGGCGTTTGCTCGGCAGCCAGAATTTCCACAAATCCATCGGAAAACCTGCTGAAGCGATAAGTTCGCGCAATGTGCCGATTGAGCGACGCCGAATTGAATTGCGTCAGCACGTAAATGTAATGAATCCCGGAGTTGATGCAGTTGGATACGGTGATGTCTATCAGCCGATATTTCCCGCCCAGTGGCACGGCAGGTTTCGACCGTTGTTGCGTCAAAGGAAACAGACGTGAGCCTGCGCCACCGCCCAGGATGATGGAAAGGACTTGTTTGCCCATAGTGGACTCCTCAAGTTTTAACTAATGCTGAATTCGGAATGATGAATGCTGAGCGGCGATGCAAGAAGGTCAACGGAAATTCCCGCCCGAAAATCATCCTTCCTCATTCCGAATTCAGCATTCTGAGGTTGCTTGGCTCATCTGACTGACTAAGCTAAGCTTGAACGCAGTTGAGCATAAGTAAGCCAACTACCTTTTTCAAGAGACGTAATGGTGGAACAGTTGTTATCCAAAATCCAAAATCCAAAATCTGAAATCCCACAAGTGGCCTTGGAATCCACTGTCATCGCGCATGGACTTCCGTCGCCGCACAACCTGGAAACTGCGCGCGCATGCGAATCTGCAGTCCGTGAATCGGGCGCATCGCCCGCAACCATCGGCATCATCGCGGGCGAACCGGTCATCGGCCTGAGCGAAACTCAGGTGCAGGAAATCGCCAGCCGCACGGATGTCGCCAAAGTGAACCTGGCCAATTTGGGTGCAATCATCGCGCAACGCCGTTGGGGAGCAACGACTGTTGCGTCGAGTTTATATTTTGCCGCGCAAGCGGGAATTCAAGTGTTCGCCACGGGCGGCATTGGCGGCGTTCATCGCGGAGCCGCAGACAGTTTCGACATTTCGGCGGATTTGACGGCACTGGCTCGATTCCCGGTCGTCACGGTGTGTGCGGGAGCCAAGGCGATTCTCGATTTGCCAAAAACCATGGAAGTTCTGGAAACACTGGGCGTGCCTGTGGTCGGCTATCAAACTGACGAACTCCCGGCGTTCTATTCGCGGTCGAGCGGATGGGAACTCGATCTGCGCGCCGATTCCCCCGCAGAAATCGCTGCGATTGCCGCCGAACACTGGCGATTGGGCTTTACGACTTCGGTGCTGGTCGTCGCGCCAGTTCCTGTTGCCGACGAAGTTTCCGCCGACGAACTCCGGGACGAAATCGAAGCCGCGCTGATTGCCGCGACCAAACAAAACATCACCGGAAAATCCGTCACGCCTTTTCTGCTCTCGCGAGTCGCCGCACGCACGGAAGGTAGAGCCTTACGCGCCAACATCGCCTTGCTGAAAAACAACGCCCGCATTGCCGGGCAAATTGCAGTCGCGTTTTCCAAACAGGAGCCATGAATGAATCTCAACGACATTCGCCAATTGTTCGATTACACCGATCACGCCAACCATCTGGTGCTGGACGCTGCGGAAACATTGACCGACGAACAGCTTCGCCAGGACGTGAAAATCAGTCACGGTTCGATTTTCGGCACGCTGGCTCATATGGCCGGGGCGGAATGGGTTTGGTTGTCGCGCTGGCAAGGCGTGTCGCCTGCGGAAATTTGGAACGACAAAACCTTTGCGGACTTGGCAGCGTTGCGCGCGCGCTGGCAACAGATCGAAACCGAACGCAAAGCCTTGCTCGACAACCTGACGATGGACGCGCTGCACGCCGAACTGAGCTATCGAAATCTCAAGGGCGAAGCGTTCAGTTTGCCGTTGGTCGTGCAGATGCAGCACGTCGTCAACCACGCCACACTGCATCGCGGCCAGGTTGTCGGAATGATTCGCCAGCTTGGCATTGCTCCACCTGCGGTGGATTTGCTGTTTTACCTCCTTGCCAGGAAATAAAACTGTCCACGAAGAACACGAAGACACACGAAGGCGAGCCAATAAGCTTCGTGACTCTTCGTGTTCTTCGTGGATGACAAAATGAAGCCTTGAAGATCACTGCCATCGCCTACAACACATTTCGCGAATCGGTGCGCGACCGCGTGCTGTACAACCTGGTGTTGTTTGTCGCGCTGATTGTCGCGGCGGCTTCGGTCATTGGGCGCATTGCCGTCGGTCAGGAAGCCAAAATCATCGTGGACGTAGGCTTGTCGGCGACTTCGGTGTTCGGATTGCTGATCGCCAT
>JAEUQP010001163.1 GCA_016789645.1 Acidobacteriota bacterium
GTCGCGCCTTCTTCAATCCCTTTTTTGATGTAGTTGATGACTCGTTCGCGCTGCGTCGCTGAAACCAGCGGGCCGAGCTTGGCCGCGCCGCCCAGCGGATCGCCAACCGTAAACCCTTCGGCGGTTTTCTTGGCGATGGCAACGGCTTCGTCGTACCGCGAACGCGGAACCAGCATGCGCGTCAATGCCGAACACGTCTGGCCGGAATTGAAGTAACACGCGCCCACGCCGCTTTTGACGGCTTTGTCAAAATCAGCGTCGTCCAAAATGACGTTGGCCGATTTGCCGCCCAATTCCAGCGAAACTTTCTTGACGGTTTGCGCGGCCAGTTCACTGACGCGTTTTCCCGCGCGTGTCGAACCGGTGAACGAAACCATGTCGACATCGGGATGCGCGGCAATCGCTTCGCCGACGACCGGGCCATACCCCGTGACCAGATTGAACACTCCGGCGGGCAATCCGATGTCGGCGATGATTTCCGCCAGCACGAAAGCAGTCAACGGAGCGACTTCGCTGGGTTTCAATACAACGGTGCAACCGGCGGCCAGCGCCGGAGCGACTTTGCAAATCACCTGATGCAGCGGAAAGTTCCACGGCGTAATGCAACCGACGACGCCGACCGGTTCTTTCACGACCAGCGCTTTGCCAATGGTTTCTTCGAACTGAAAACTGTTGAGCAACTCCGCATACGATCCCATGATCATCGCGGGCATTCCAGCTTGAACGGCGGTCGCCAACGGCAACGGCATGCCGACTTCGGCGGCCACGAGCGCAGCGATTTCTTCTTTTTTCGCGGCCAGCTTGTCGGCGATCAGTTGCAAATAACGTCGCCGCGATTCCACAGAAGTTGTTGACCACGATTCAAATGCAGCTTTGGCGGCGGCAACGGCAGCGTTGACGTCTTCGGCTGTGCCTTCGGGAATGCGCCCCATCACTTCTTCGGTGGTGGAGTTGATGACATCAATGGTTCCGGTTCCGGTGGAGTTGACCCATTGGCCGTTGATGAACAGTTTGTCGTGAGTTTTGATTTCCATTGTTGCAGTTGTTCCTTTTGGTTTTCAGGTTTCCCAGTCTTCCAGAATCAAGTTGGGGACGCGACTAAATTCGCGGATGTTGTGAGTGACTACTGTCAAACCGTGCGCGAGCACAATGGCAGCAATTTGAACATCGTTTGGACCAATCGGTGTTCCCTTGCGAGCCAGCTCAGCACGAATCTCGCCGCAAATGCGAGCAGCTATCAAATCAAAATCGAGGTTGGGGTAAGGTTGAAGAAAAGCCTGCAGATCAGTCAAGCTGTTTTGGGGCCATTTGCTTTTGTAAGCGCCGTAATAAAGTTCCGCTCGGGCTATTGAGCAAACCACTTTATCTGTTTCAGGAACGGCCAAAAATCGCTGAGTAAAAATCGGATTGTGTTTATGCAAACCATTGATGCATGCATTCGTGTCGAGAAGGTATTTCATTCCCAGGGAAACTCCTCACGTGCTTCATACTCACCTTGTGGTTCGCGTGGCGGAAAGTCTGGCAGTTTTCCGATAAACCTCAACGCATGCAGGTCTTTCACATCCTCCAGTTTCATCCCAACACTCGCGGCAAGCGCTGCCAAGTCCGGTTCTTCATCCAACGGTTCGAATGTCACTCGAACGTGCCGCTCTCTAATTTCAGAAGGAATTGTAATCACTTCTGGCATACGTTCGTAAACTTGTTGAATAGGTTCCATTGTTCTAAACCTCCGTACCAACTTAACCAAACCGAAGTATCGGCAAGCCTCTGCAAAGCGTCAAGCGGCTCATTCGCGGTTAATCAGACTGGCCACAAAGCCTGCGCCGAAGCCGTTATCAATGTTGACCACCGTCACGTTCGACGAACAGGAATTGAGCATTCCCAGCAGCGCGGCGATGCCGTTGAAGCTGGCGCCGTACCCAATGCTGGTCGGAACGGCGATGACCGGCACGCTGACCAAACCGCCAACCACGCTGGGCAATGCGCCTTCCATGCCAGCGACGCAAACGACGACTTTGGCCGATTGCAGCACTTCGCGCTGACTTAAGACGCGATGAATTCCGGCGACGCCGACATCAAACAGCCGCACGATTTGATTGCCCATGATTTCGGCAGTCAATGCGGCTTCGTCGGCAACGGGAATGTCTGACGTTCCGGCGGTGACGATGGCAATCACGCCTCGTCCGCGAACGGTTTTGTCGCGCTGAACGGAAATCGCGTTGCAGCTATCGTGAAACTCGGCGTCGGCGGCAATCAGCTTGACCCGCTCGAAGGCTTGGCGGTTTGTGCGCGTCACCAACAGATTCGACGCGCGTTCCAGCAAACGTTCCGCAATGCCCGCGACGTGTTCCGGCGTTTTGCCTTGCCCAAAGATGACTTCGGGGAAACCTTGGCGAATGGCGCGGTGGTGATCCACCGTCGCGTAACCCAGACTTTCAAACGGCAAGTGGCGCAAACCGTCCAAGGCTTGCTCCAATTCAATTTCGCCGTCTTTGAATTTTTGCAGCAAATCTTTCAATCGTACTTGGTCCATGACATCAACATAGCCGCTGAAAGCCTTGCTTGACAAGTTTTCCGAGCGACTCCTATATTGCCTGCCTGATTGAACAACAGGCCGCAAATTGAGTTCATACCAATGAAAACCATCACCGTCGGTATCACCGGAGCAAGCGGTTCGATTTATGCGCAAAGCCTGCTCAAACACCTCGACGACAATTCGGAAGTCGGCAGAATTGACCTGGTCATTTCGCAGGCGGGAATCCGCGTTGTCGGCGAGGAATTAGGGCTGAAAGTCGCCGGAACCGACGCTCGCGTTGTGCGCGAACTGCTCGGCAAAGAATCCGACAAGGTGATTGTTCATTCAACCAATGACATTGGCGCAACCGTTGCCAGCGGCTCTTACCTGAGCGACGCGATGGTCATTGTTCCTTGCAGCATGAGCACTCTGGCGGCAATTGCTTCGGGCGTGACGCGCGACCTGGTTCACCGAGCCGCCGATGTGGTTTTGAAAGAAAATCGCACGTTGATTCTGGTTCCGCGCGAAACTCCGCTCAATGCGATCCATCTGGAAAATATGCTGAAACTGGCTCGACTGGGCGTCCGAATCATTCCGCCAATGCCGAGCTTTTATCACTTCCCGAAAACGATTGATGATCTGATCGAGCATTTCACGCATCGGTTGTTGGATCATCTTGGCGTCAGGCATCAACAGAAGACCCGATGGGAAGGAAGCGGCAAGAAAGGATGAAGGCGGAAGGATGAATGATGAAGTTTAGATTCTGGTTGCGTTCATCGTTCAGCATTCATAATTCGTCATTATGCTTAAAAGTCTGAAAACCACGTTGGAAATGATCAAGATCGAACACACGCTGTTCGCGTTGCCCTTTGCTTTTCTGGGGGCAGTGCTGGCGGCGAATGGTTTGCCGGATTGGTGGCAAATTCTGTGGATTGTTGTCGCCATGGTCGGAGCGCGTTCGGCGGCAATGGCGTTCAACCGGTTGGTGGATCGTCAATTCGACGCCGCCAATCCGCGAACGGCGACACGAGCGATTCCCGCCGGATTGTTGAGCGTGCAATTTGTCGCGCTGTTCACGGTTGTTTCTTCGGCAGTCTTTTTTCTGGCGGCGGCAATGTTGAACCG
>JAEUQP010000439.1 GCA_016789645.1 Acidobacteriota bacterium
CTTTTTTAAGTTTTCCGGTGGCTGTGTCGAAGAGGTCACACCCGTTCCCATCTCGAACACGGAAGTTAAGCTCTTTTGAGCCGATGGTACTGCACGGGCAACTGTGTGGGAGAGTAGGTAGTTGCCGGAATTAAATTCAAAGAAAAAGGTTGATTGAACATTGTTCAATCAGCCTTTTTCTATTTGAGTTTCCAATTACGACTCTCGGCTTTCTAGGGCCTTTCTCATAACCTCAAAAGTAGTTTCCAAGCCCAACCATAATCGCATCTGCTCCACTGCTTGGCCAATAAGCATGGACATTCCACCAAGAGTTTGACAACCCGCTGTTTTAGCATTGAGCAGCAAGGCAGTTTCATTTGGGGTATAGATCAAATCATAGACAAGCTTCGTCTTGAGAAGAGACTTAGCAGTAAGTGGGGATTGCCCTTCGCTATGATGCCGCATGCCAATTGGCGTGCAGTTAATAACTACGTCAAAGTCTCCAGAAAAATTATCTAGGCGCTCAAGTTTGGTTGTAAATTCTTCCGCGAGTGGAGCTGCTTTGATCAGGTCCCGTGCGAAGATAGTGGTTTCCGCGCCTCGTTGATTCAAACCATGGCAAATTGCTCGCGCTGAACCGCCTGCGCCCAATACTGCAACGCGCACGCCGCTAAGCTCAACCAACTCCTCCAACGGTTTCATCGCTCCAACGATGTCAGTGTTAAAACCGCTCAGCTTTCCATTTTCGACAACAATGGTGTTGACGGCTCCAATCGTTTTCGCCGTTGAATCAACGTAATCAAGATAAGGAATGACAGCCAGTTTATGTGGAATGGTTACGCTTAAACCGCGCAAAGGCCAGGCAAATTTTTTGGTCTCAGGGCGGACAAAATCTCTGATGAATTCGCCCGCATCCTGAACTTCGAAAGGTAAATAGGCAGCATTCCGACCATACGATGAGAAAACGGCATTATGCATAATCGGAGAGCGCGAATGAGCAACAGGAAAGCCAATGATGCCAAAAATTTCTGATTCTCGATTCAATTGCGTAACTCGATAAAGATTCGTCAGGTCGCTGGCAGTGACTTGACCGGCTGCGCTTTCAGCGCCTTTGCGCAAAGAGCCAAACGTCAGGAAAGACCCACTGGCCAGTGAAAGTATACGGGTCGCGACTCCGGCAAAAGACATGGCCAATGCAATAACAGGTTTTTTGTCTTTGGCATGTTCAATCAACTCGAATGTTTTAAGACAGTCAGTGATTCGATTAGCCATCGTTGCAATTTTAACGATCGCGGCTGGAGTAGCGGCCATGCGGTCATATTGAGCAAGCAAATCATTCGCTGTTTCCTCAAAGTTATGCCAAGAGCAAATTACTTTTTCCCATGGAACTGGCGAATGAGCGTCCCAGCTTTCGACAAGATCAAATTCAAAATCTACAAACCGAGATGCGGCGATGACTTCTGGCGGTAAAAGTCGCCAGAAAGTTTGGCGATCTTCCAGACTCAAATCCTGATGCCCGCCTTGTTGACGGGGGCGAAAGGTCAAAAGCAAATCCTTACACGCAGGATCGGCGGCAAGAGCAGGTAATTTCGAAAGCACAGTTGAACGATCGGCAACTGACAGATAATCCAGTCGGAGCTCAATGATATCGGCCTGCTGGGACGCTTCGAGAATCGCGGAGAGGAACGCTTCGGAAGTGCTTTCCGTGATTGGAATGCAGATGAATCGGTTGTCAGTGTTGTTCATTTCAGTCTTTTGATCACGTCCACAACAAATGCGGCACAATACTCCCCCGCAATTTCTTCAAATTTCGGCGAATAAAATTCCGAATTGGAAATGATGCGAATGGCCAAAAAGCGGATTTTGAATCCGGCGGCTGTCCCGGCGGCAAATGCGCTTTCCATATCTTCAGACGCTGTGCCGAAGGTTTTTCGTATCCAGGCCATTCGATCAATTTCTCTGTTGAATTCAAAGGCAGAGCCAATGATTCCTTTGAGAATACGGCCACGTTTGTAAGGGGTGTCCAGCGCGGTTTGGATAATTTCCTGGTCGCCGGGGAAGCTTTTGAACACGACTTGTTCTTTGCCATCTAACCGCAATCGGTGTGGGATGGGAGACCGATGCGATTGGTCAATTCCGGCTCCGGCATCGGCATGAGTCGAACGATAAGGGCTGAAATCCACAGTGCTTTCGCCGATTACAATGTCAAAAACTTTCAAGTCAGGATCGTGTGCGCCAGCAGTGCCTTGATTGAGAATCAGCTTCGGTTTGAACGTGGTGATGGCCAACGTTGTCGCGGCAACAGCGTTGATGGTTCCAATTTCAGTGCGGGAAACCACGACTGTTTTTGAACCGATTTTGCCACGCCAAAAAGTCCAAGCGGCCAATTGAATTTGTTTTTTTCCTTCCAACGCGGCCAGCAAGGGTTGTAATTCGGAATCCATTGCACCTTGAACAAGAACATCCACCGAACTGTTATTGCTGGCGGATTTTCGCTGGGCGCAAACGGTCAAACACAGCAATGCCAAAAGCAGGATTGCAACAACGGTTTTGTTGAATGCGGAAAAACGAATTTGCATGGATTGAATGCTCCCGTGAGAGTTACGAGCCGGAACATTATAGCCAAACCTGTTTGGGCTTCGCAGACCGGCTCACAACTTTTCACAAACCAGATCAGCCAGAGCCGAGATAAACCGCGAATCAGTGTTGAAGGCAGGAACACGACGGTAACAGGCAAATCCGAGTTCATCAGCCAGGTCTTTGTAAAGGATGTCCAGTTCGTAAAGCGTTTCGATGTGTTCAGAGACAAAACTGATGGGGATGGCCAGAACTTGTTCAGCGCCAGCCGCGCGAAGTTCGCGTAATTTCACATCGGTTGCCGGTTCCAGCCATTTCACAGGGCCAACCTTGCTCTGAAAACTCAGATGAACCGGGCATCGGTTGCCGAGCCGATCGGAAACCAGCCGAACCGTTTCTTCGGTATGCTGCAGATACGGGTCACCGTTTTCAATGTAGCTAACCGGGACACTGTGAGCGCTGAAGAGCAGATGAACTTGCGCCGGATCGGGATTGGGGAAATTGACCAATTCGTCATTGATTTGGTCGGCAAGCGCGGCAATATAGTTGTCGAAAGTGTGCCAGTTGAGAATGTCACGTCGGCCAAGGCTTTTTAGCTGCTCGCGTTTGGCAATCTGTTCGTCAAAATCCTTGAAGCTGGAGCCGGTCGTTGATACGGAAAACTGTGGGTAAAGCGGAAGCAGAATCAAATCTGTGATGCCGTCACGTTCGATTTGATCCAGCGCTTCGGATGTGAAAGGGAACCAATAGCGCATACCGACGTAAATCTTCGCTTCAACACCACGCTGCATCAATTCTTGCTGTAAGGCTTGGGCTTGCTCATCTGTGATTTTTCGGAGCGGAGAACCGCCGCCGATCAGTTGATAATTTGCCGCAGACTTTTTCGCGCGCGCTGTCGAAATAATCCAAGCCAGCGGTTTTTGGAGCGCTCGAATCGGCAACCGGACGATTTCCGGATCGGAAAACAGATTGAACAGGAAAGGGCGCACGTCGGCCTGAGTTTCAGGGCCGCCCAGATTGAAGAGGAGAATACCGAGCTTCATAAAGAAAAGATGAAATTTGAATGATGAAGAATGAGTCAATGCGTTTGCACGCTTCATCCTTCCTCATTCGGTGTTCATCATTCAGCCACTGTACCAGCTATCACCGTCGTCGCGACTTCCGGGTGAATGTATTTGCGAATCGCTTCGTCAATTTCCGGTTTGGTTAGCGCAGCAATCAACGACGGAAATTTGTCTAAATAATCAGCGCCAAGTTCAAAAAGTTCGGTGTTAACGATCTGGCCAGCCATTCCAGCATTTGTCGCCAAACCGATTTTGAACGAGCCAATGATCGAAGATTGTTCGTCTTGCAGTTCCTGTTCGGTAATGCCGTTGGCGATGTATTCGTTGACGATTTCCAGCGTTGTATCAATCGCGGGATCAATGTTTTCAGGAGCAACCGTCACGCTGATGGTGAACGGGCCATCGCCGATGCCGGATCGAAACCCGGAACTGATGCCATACGTCAAACCCATTTCGTCGCGCACCT